>CAYGJN010000039.1:0-21208 GCA_964350135.1 uncultured Bacteriovoracaceae bacterium
AACCACCACCCCCAACATCATAATGTCTGCCATCTTGAGTCTGTAAAGTTTGAGTTTTATCAATATCAATTGCTCTTGAGAGTGCCTCTTCAAAGTCTAAACGTTTGGCCTTATATCCTGGCGTATCAGCATTCGTGATATTTGAAGTAATGACTTCATTTCGAAGCTGTCTTAGATTTAGGGATGCCGCCAAGGCCTTCATCGTTGTATCCATGACTTTCATTAGAGCAATACTCCTTTATCTTAAGTTTAAGAAAAAGTTTGAACCGTCTGAACGGTACTCATTAATCTTATTTCTTAAAGTCCTAATAGAAACACCCAGTATCTTTGCTGCCTGCGTTCTGTTTTCACTAGTATGAACAAGTGCCTTTTTAATAAGAAGTTTCTCAGCTTCTTTAAGAGACATAAGTTTAATTCCATCTTCTGAGTCATCAGAGATAATTGAATTAACTTTTCTATCACCCAAAGCTAAATCATCAGCTGTAATAATCTCACCATTTGAATTGTCTAATGAAGCTTCAACAACGGACTTAAGCTCAGACACATTATGGGTCCAATAATGAGCAATCATTTTCTTCATTGACTCGTCATCATAACTAGGGATGGTAACTCCTCTTTCAACACAAATATCGTTCAAAAAACTATTAGCAAGATATTGAATATCTTCTAAACGCTCTCTAAGTGATGTTATTGTTATTTGTGTTCCAGAGATATATGTATAAAGTGCGCGATAAAAACGACCCGAGCCAACAAGCTTTGAAAGATTCTTTGTTGTGGTAGCTATAAATCGTATATCGATATCATAATCAGTTAGCTCATGAAAAATTTGAAACAAGCGTTTTTGAAATTGTTCAGCAACACCGTCAACATTACTAAGAATTACGGTTCCACCATTTGCTCTTTCAAGAATGCCCTTAACAAAGCTTCCAGACTCTTCTTCTCGATATCCCAAAATTTCATTCTCAACTAATTGTGCATCATTCGAACAATCAACAGTAAGGATTGGCTTAGTTGCTCTATTTGAAAGAGAGTGAATAAAATGAGCAAGAGATTTCTTACCTGTACCAAGCTCACCTACTAAAAGAATTGGTGCTTTAGTGGCTGCAACGTTTTCTGCAAACTTTAAGACTTTTAGAGCTTTGGCATCCCTTCCAAATAACTCTCTTTTAATCGCTTCCATTAGACCTCCTGTCTATGTTAAATTGATTAGTTGACTATTTTTTCATCAAGTTTTAATGCTGTTATCTGTGTTTTTGACATCTCTTTCAAATACACCGCTGTCGTCTCGTCTGAAACTAACTGCTCGTAGATCTTCAGCCCTTCTTCCTTTTTTTTTAAACTAACTAAACTATTCGCTAAAAGATAACTAAGTCTAGAGCTGTACTCAGACTGATCATAATCTTTTAAAAACCTTTTCACCTCAGATTCAACAAGCAAGTCACCATCTTGAGTTTTTCTATTTGAAAGTGACTCTATGTATAAGTAACGGACTTTTTCTTCTAGCTTATAAAGAGGAGACTTAGAATCTGAGCCTTCTCCTATATCTGCCATAAGGGCATTGGCAACTTTATCAAATTGAGTTGTCTTACCTTCTGCAAATAATGCTTCAATGTATGAGTCAAAAAAGTTTGCTACTTCAATTTTATTAAGAGGAAGAGAGTCTGGTGTAACTCTTAAAAAAAGTTCAGCATTTGCAATAGCTCTTTTATGATTTTTTAATTTATAATGGGCAACAGTAAGATAGAAAAGCTTTCTATCGGCGCCAACAGACATTTTCTCAATTACTTTAACAACTTCATCCCAATTCTTCTTTCTTATCATCTTAGCAATTTCTACTTCTTCAACTAGAGACTTTACACTCTTAAATTTAATTCTCGGAGACCATATTGGAAAAGTTCTTGTTGGAGATTCTTTTATTCTATTCAGGTTTGCTAGAGTTCTATCCACACCATCTGTTAGGCCGAGATTCACATAAGATTGAGCAATAATAAAATTTAAATAAGGATCCCCTGCAACTTTGTCTTCATACAGACTTCTATAAATTTCCCATAGTTTTACTGATCTACTATACTCAAACTGCTCAAAAGTTTGCTTAATCAGGCCGTATACTATTTCAGCACCATCACCTTCAAACAATCTTCTTTCAACTGGCTTAAAGGTTTTAATTGGGATAGTGGCCAAGTAAGCGAGAGCGTCTTTAAACTTTTCTTGATTTACAAGAGAGCGCATTCTTACGAGCCAAAGCAGTTGCTTTAAGTCATTATCAATAACCACTTTTTCATCATCATCATAATCTAGAAAACTTAAGACCTCTAAGTCTTCGACTGTTGGCTTTATTTTTCTCGCCACTCTTAGAGCAACATATCTAAGTTTTGCTTCGTATCTTGCTTTTGGATCTGAAGAGCGATTAATTGCATTTTTATAAAGTTCAACAACTTTACTAGTTTCTCTTTCTGTAATTTCATAAGAAAGAGCCAAGCGTACTCGTGCAAATGAGGCATGGCTGGTATGAGAATTATCTTTAAGATAAGTATCAAAAAGCTTAATTGCTTCAGTATATTTAGATTTTCTGAAATAAGCCTCTGCTACATTGTAAAGGATTGATCCTTCAATAGGTTTTTGCAAACCTTTTGCCTTAGACTCATATAATTTAATAACATCTTCGCCTCGGTTTTCTTTTAAAAGCACATAAATCTCATAGGCCAATAATGTCTGAGCTGAAACAAGTTTTTGCACAGAGGGCTCGGATGAGAATTGCTTAATTTTTTCAACTTGCTTTAAGGCAGCTAACGAATAAAAGATATAACCAGCCGCTACGTCTGACGTTTCTCTATCAAATTCTGTTTTACTATAAACGTAAAGCCTTTTTGCAGTTTGCAAAGACTCCAGGTAGCTATTTTCATTAAGAGAGTACTGGAGCATATAGTTTAAAATACCTCTTCTCATTTCATATTCTTGAGAACGATCAACAATATTTGAAAGAATTGTAACTGCTGACTTGATTGGTTTCTTGTCTGTATTATTAAGATTTTCACGAATTATGGCACAGGCCTTCAAATAATCGTTCAAGTCATAATTTTTGTCGACACCATATTTTTTATCGTAAAGTCTAATAGACTTTGCCATTAATCCAAACTTTCTTTTTCTATATAAATTGATCGTAAGCTGCATATGAGCTTCATCTTCTCCAGCTTTTTCTAAGTTTCTATCCTTAATAGGATAGAAATATTCAGGTGTTTTTCTTTGAAGATTAATAATTTCCTGAACTCTTGGAGATAATGCTTTGTAGTCCCATACAAGAGAGGCACCATATCGATAGTCTCTATATTCTTTATCTTTTTTTACAACTTGTTTTTTAGTTTTTGTAATTCCTCTTTTAATATTCTTGATTGATTTTTCTATGGAGAATTTTTTCTTTGAGGCAACCTTATTAGCAGTTTTTTTAGAAGTACTAACCCCTGCACCTTTTACTTTTTTTATCTTAGTCTCAGGAATAACAACTTGACTAATTTTCTTTTCATCGTCTGTATCACTTTTCCAAAAGTCTAATACATACTTTTTATCTTTAGATCGATAGAATGAGAACAGCTCAACAGCATTGTCTTTAAGGTCTATTCTTATCTGTGCAGCCTTTTCGGGAAAGTCTTTCGAACTACTGCTTAAATTAGTAAAATAATCTTCTCTTAATTGAATTTTTTTTAATGAGTTTTGAATTTTTTTAAATAGTTGTAGATTTAGAGTTTCTAGAAAAAAACCATTTCCAGTTTTCGTGATAAGTAGTTGTTCTTTTGGAACATAAATATTCCAACGTAGATGTGTATTAAAACTTTGTTCAGTTATTAAGGATGCTGCAGCCTGGGGTGCATAATTTGCAAGCAGACAAAAAAGCAATGTCAATATTTTGGAGGAATGTCTTGTGCTAAGACTCATCATGATTGCGAAACTTCCTGTTTCTAATTTACCAACTCCCTCATCCTAAGAGAGTTTTACTTGTTTCTATTCTACATGTTTTCTAATTGAAAAAAAGTAAATATTTCCCCACCGGATAAATTTTCCTATTGTCTTTTTGACACCAGGAAAATTCACCCTGTTTACGCGAGCTTAGAATTCATCTTTAATAATATGAAGGATATTAAGCTCTTAGAGACTAAATAAGTCAGATATGCAAAAACTTCTCTACTCAACTATTGTTATCTTTTTAGCATACGCATGCTCAGTTCCTGATCTTGCAAAGGAGCTAAAAGATAAGAAGTATTCCATCAATCTAGAAGGAGACTTTTGGCAAGAGCTCTCTAATGAGATTGCAGATAAGGCCTATAAAAGTCCAAGTGGAGCTATTGTTTTTTTTAATAGTCAGTGCCGGAAATACTCTGTGCCAGGGCTAAGAAAGCTTCAAAAGAATCTTTTCTACGGTGTAGATAAACTTGAACATATCCATAAAGAAAAAGTCACTATCTTTAATAGAGAAGGACTTTATACTAAATCAAAGGGACGCTTGGACGGTGTAGCTGTTTACCTTTATTCCAAAATTTTTAATAAGGATCATTGCTCCTACGATATAGTTCTCATCTCCCCTATTCAAACCCATACAAAAGATATTGATACCAAGTTTAACAAAATAGAAAAAGCGCTGGTCTTTTAATGATTAAAACATTGAGTAATGCTGCATTTATAGTTGGTGAAATTTCATTTCTTATAAAAGACTCTGTTATTGGTTCTTTTACAAGACCATTTTATTTTTCAAGAATTGTAGATCAGATAAGAGCTCTAGGCTCAGAGTCCGTTATTATTACTACTGTTATTGGAATGACTACTGGCTTTATAATGACTCTGCAATTTGGCCACGGTCTCGCAAAGTTTGGTGGAACCCTCTATGTACCGGCCTTAGTTTCACTTTCAATTTTTCGCGAAATGGCTCCAATGTTCCTCTCTCTGGTTATTGCAGGTCGTGTAGGCTCGGGTATAGCAGCTGAAATTGGAGCCATGAATGTAACACAACAAATCGATGCACTCAGGGCCATGGGAACCTCTCCTGTTAGAGTATTAGTAGTTCCAAGAATGCTTGCTCTTATGATAGCTCTTCCGCTTCTTGCAACATATGCAGACTTTGTAGGACTCATAGGCAGCTTCTTTGTTTCTTATATGGAATTTGATATGTCCCTAGGTTTTTTTATGAATAAAGTTTTAACAACTTTAAAAATGCATGACTATATTAGTGGGCTAGTTAAAACTATTATCTTTGCTTTTATCATTACAATAGTTGCTTGTCATAGAGGTCTAAAAACTAAATGTGGAACTAAGGGTGTTGGAGATGCTGCTACTTGGGTTGTAGTCACAAGCTCAGTATGGATCCTAATATCTGACTTTATTCTTACTAAAATCTTTTTAACTTTCTGGATTGGTAAATGAAGCCTGCAATACTTGAAGTCAAAGATGTACACAAGAGCTTTGAAGGAAATCTAATTCATAAAGGTGTTAGCTTTCAGCTAAGAGAAGGAGAATCTCTCGGTCTTTTAGGTGGTTCAGGAACTGGCAAGTCCGTATTGCTTAGATCTCTTATTGGGCTAGAGTATATTGACTCCGGTGAGATTCTCTATCAAGGGAAAAGAATTGATCATCTTAGCGAAGAGGAATATTTTCCAATTAGAAAAGAAGTTTCTTATGCATTTCAAAGCGGTGCCCTCTTTGACTCAATAAATGTATTTGAGAATATCGCATTTCCATTATTTGAGCATACTAATAAAAATGAAGATATTGTTGCTCAGGAAGTTGAAAGAGTTCTTGAGTTAGTCGACATGAAGGGTAAACAAGACCTTCTTCCAAGTGATTTATCAGGAGGGATGCAAAAACGTGTTGGCCTTGCCCGGTCTATCATTTTAAACCCCAAGATAGTTCTTTATGATGAGCCCACGGCAGGTCTAGACCCAAGTAATACTCAAAATGTTATCGAAATTATGAATCGCCTTAAATCACAAGGAATATCCTCAATTTTTGTCACACATGATATTCCGGCTGCAATAAAGACCTGTGACAGGATAGTTTTGCTTCTTAATGGTAAAATATTTTTTGAAGGAACCCCTGAAGAATTTATGCAAAGTAAGCACCCTGAAATCAAAAAGTTTTTTGATCAAGGGCTAAAAAAGAGTCATTTTTTATGAGAAGAGAAGAAGTTAAAAACACTATCAAGGCGGGCATTTTTATTGCTTCAATGTCCATTATTGGGCTTGTTATTGTTTTCTTTATTGGTAAAGAGTCAGCTTTGTTTGATTCGAAATATATCTACCGCTCAAAATTAACTGACGCTCAAAATTTAAGAGTAGGTGCCAAAGTTAAACTTAAAGGAATCAAGGTCGGACATTTACAAAAGATTGATTTTGAAAATATTAACTCAATTATCCTTGATATGAATATTACTTCTAAGTACTCACATCTTATTAGAGAAGATTCTTATTTAAGTATAAGAACTCAAGGAATGCTTGGCGATAAATATGTTGAAATTCTTGGAGGCTCAGAACTAACTCCTCCTTTGAAAAATGGCGGATACATTCAATCAAAAACAGGAAAAGGGCTTACAGATGTTTTCATGAAAGGAGGGGACCTTCTTTCTGTTACAACAAATGTTCTTTCCAAGGTTGATACTCTCCTCGCACAACTCACTGTTGAAAATAATATTTACAATACTCTTAATAATATAAGCAAAAGTTCAAATAAGCTTACGAATCTATTAACTCATATTGACGGTAAAAAACTTGGTAATGTAGTGAATAACCTTGATGCCATTTCAACTCGAATGAGTTCTGGTCCAGGTACAATATACTCATTAATCTATGATCAAACAGCCTATGAAGAATTAAGAACTATTCTTGGTGGAGCTCAAAGAAATAAGATGCTGAAGTATTTTATTAGAGAATCAATTAAAAATTCTGAAAAAGTGGAATCTAAAGACTAATCGTTAAGCTCTTCTTTTTCATCTTTTCAATAAGTGTTGTTCTATTTAAAGAAAGAAGTTTAGAAGCTTGGTTTTTATTACCGCTGGTCTTTTTTAAAGCCTGCACAATAAGTGAATCTTCTATTTTTGAAAGAACATCTTTAAGATCAACACCTTCTTCTGGAAGTTCAAAGATATTTTGATATAAAGAACTCGCTAGAGGATTATGACGATAGATCTTAGCTGGAAGATCTTCAGGACGTACAAGACTGCCCCCTCTTAAGATCACCAATCGTTCAATAAGATTTTCTAGCTCTCTTACGTTGCCTGGCCAATCGTAGGACATTAGTAACTCAAGAGTACTATCGTTAATCTCAATTAAATTTGATCCGTCAGCGCTTGCAAACCGATCAAGAAAATATGCAATAAGTAGAGGTATATCCTCTCTTCTTTCTTTTAAGGCCGGAACTTTTATAGGGATTACATTGAAACGATAGTATAAATCTTCTCTAAAATGTCCTTCCTGAACAGCTTGTTCAAGATTTCGATGGGTAGCAGTTATAACTCGTACATCAACTGGCCGAGTTTCATGGCCTCCAATAGGCTCTATCAACATTGTTTGTAAAACTCTTAACAATTTCACTTGAAGCATAAGAGGCATATCACCAATTTCATCTAAAAATATTGTACCTTTATGAGCTTGCTCAAAACGACCTTTGCGGTCTGAAATAGCCCCTGTAAAAGCACCTTTAGTATGTCCAAAGAGCTCACTCTCTAAAAGCTCAGATGGGATCGCTCCACAATTAACATTAACTTTTCTTTCTGCAGATCTCTTTGAAATATCATGAACTGCATTTGCAATAAGCTCTTTACCTGTTCCCGAAGGACCCGTGATTAAAACTGTTGAATCTGTTTGAGCAACCTTAGTTATAGTTTCAAAAACTTTTTTCATAAGAGGAGATCGACCAATCATTCCATGAAAAAGATCTTCTTCTTTTGGGTATTCTAATTTAAATTTTGTTTTAAAAAAATTTGAAGCCGACAGAGGCTGATCATTCAAAGGCTCGCTAACTTCTATTGAGAACTTTTTCTTGAAACCTTGCTTTATAATTCGAGAAAGATCCGCTAATTCAAAAGGCTTTGTTAAATAATGAAATACGCCTCTTTTGGTAGCAGAAATCGCATTTTCAATTGTTCCAAAACCAGTCATTGCAATACTAAAAAATTGAAGTCCCTGGTCTTTTAGAGCATCTACTAAAAACAGCCCATCAGGACCACTATCAAAACTAATATCTGTAATAAGACAAAAAGGTTTATGAGGTAGCAGGCTAGCCTCTTCTAGGCATTTTTGTGAACAATTATAATAAGTAACACGAGCATTTAATGTCTTCTCTAAATATTTCTTCAGAGTTTTGCCAAAGACAAAGTCATCTTCAACTAAAACAAGATTTAGCTCAGTGCCCTTATCCCCTTCGTAGGAATTTTGTAAAAACGTTAGATCTTCCAAGATCCCCTCCAAATCCACTCATAAAATCGTAACGAGAGTAGCTGCTAGTGTCAATTTTTAGACACCTAACATTCAATGACATTTAAGCAGATTGGTCGGAAAATGAAATAAATAAAGGAAAATCTAACAAGATCTTGATTTTAATAAGCTTCTAAATATCTAAGAGCATTCACAAGCTTATCTACAGCAGGCTCTGGCCCGCCGCACCAGTAATAATAAACAAGCCAAAGAAAACAGAATCCACCAATCCCTATTAAGATTTTAGCGATTTCTCTTTTATCCCTTACCCAGTAAACATAAGAAAACTCCCCACAAATCAGAAGTATAGGGATGGCCCAAAAAGGAATATGACGAATTAAAATTATTAATGCTTCCATAGTAAAAAAGGGATCCTGAGGATCCCTAATACTATTTTACCAGATTTTTTAGATCATTAATCAGATTTAAATTTTCCCAAGTAAATCCATTATTACTTGAGCGACCAAAATGCCCGTAAGCAGCTGTAGGAGAATAAATTGGTCTTAGTAGATCAAGCCTTTCAATCAAAGCTTTTGGTCTCATATCAAAAATCTCGCGTACAGCATGGTTGATTTTATCAAGAGGTGCTGTCTCAGTACCAAATGTATCCACTAAAAGTGAAACAGGCTCAGAAACTCCAATTGCATAAGCAACTTGGACTAGAGCTTTCTCAGCAAGTCCAGCAGCTACAATATGTTTTGCAATATGTCTGGCTGCATAAGTAGCCGATCGATCAACTTTAGAAGGATCTTTTCCAGAAAACGCTCCCCCACCATGAGCTCCATGCCCACCATAAGTATCAACGATAATCTTTCTACCTGTTAGACCACAGTCACCCATTGGTCCACCAATTACAAAACGCCCTGTAGGGTTAATAAAATACTTAGTTTTATTATCAATGAGATTACTTGGAACAGTCTTTTTAATAACTTCTTCCATAACTGCTTCTTGAACTTGAGATAAAGATAATGCCTCAGAGTGCTGTGTTGAAACAACAATGGCATCGATTCTATTAAGCTTGCCATCTTTGTATTCAGCAGAGACCTGGGTTTTCCCATCAGCTCTAAATTCAGACACAGTACCGTTTTTTCTTACTTCAGAAAGTCTATAAGCAAGCTTATGAGAAAGATCAATTGTTAAAGGCATAAATGAATCAGTTTCATTATTGGCATAGCCAAACATAATCCCCTGATCTCCAGCACCCTGATCTTTGAAAGTACCCTCTCCTTCCGTCACTCCTTGAGCAATATCGGGAGACTGCTTATCAAGAGCTACCATTACTGCACAGGTATTACAGTCAAACCCCTTGTCAGAATGGTCGTAGCCAATATCCTTAATTTTGTTTCTTACTATTGTTTGAAAATCTACATTGGCCTTTGAGGTAATTTCCCCAGCCAAAACAACAAGTCCTGTTGTTATCATGGTTTCACAAGCCACTCTAGATGCAGGATCTTGTTCAAGCATAGCGTCAAGTACAGCGTCACTAATCTGGTCTGCCATCTTATCAGGGTGACCCTCAGTAACTGATTCCGAAGTGAAAATATAATCTTTCAACATGTCATACTTCCTTTAGCAAAAGTCTAGGTCTCTTTATACCTGAGCCCAAAAGCGAGATCAAGCACTAGAACTTATTTAGGGGCAAAGTAAGTGAAAAAATGAGGACTTCGATAATTATAGAAATACATTTGAGAGGAATCTAAAACATAGGCCTTCTTTTTTATCTTAACAACCTCGTAGGTTGTTCCATCAACTGATTCGAATCGATAAAGAAATTGATATTTCTTTTTCTTATAATACCGAGTCAAAATTCTATTCTTATAAGTCTTTGAGCCTGGTCTCTCAAGGAGTTCCTTATAATCTCGCCAAATTTCTGCCATATCAATTCTTCCAAGCATACTGGCCCTGGAAAAATAGCGCACAGCTTTAAAATCGGTCTTTGGTTCTTTTAACAACCCGAGACCAATTTTTAGATTTTCTTTTCTTATAAATCTTCCATTGCGAGTACTGTCGGGACAGTAAACATGATGGGAGGCTGGAATAAAGAAATAAGTAAATGAAAACTCTCCTTCTTTAAAAAGTACGTTTAACCATTTATGTTTATTGATCTTTTCTTGACCAAGATCTTCTAAATAGGCCCAGATAGAGCTCTCTTCACCTATGCTGCTATAAAAAGGAATTTGTGTTCTGTTAATAATGACTTGGGTAACATCAGTTCTCTCCAATGCTTCACGTCCATCAATATCACCAACTTCATTAAAAAGAATTGTTTCAATTGAAAATAATGCTCTCATTAATTCAGGTTGTTTGGTCCAATACTTATAGACTTCCTCTTGTTTTTTTAAAGTGAAATCTTTTAGAGCAAACTTAGCCTTTGATTTTTTCAAAAGCATATCTTTAGTTTCAGGCAAATTTTTATCATTTAATAGTTTTGTGTAAAACTTTAACTTTCTTTCAGTTCTTGCATGCCATTCATTTAATCTTTTCAAATGATAAGTTTTGCTTTTTAAAATATTTAGTTTGATTTGCTTTAAGATAGATTCAAAATCGTATCTAAAATTCTCTGAAATAATAGCATCTTCTTTTTCAAATTGAATTTCAATTGTATTTAATAATGCTCTAAAAAAACGATCAGTTCTAGTGTGATCAGGGTTCTGGGCTCCATCTTCTAATACTTTTCTTTTGAAAAATATTGTATTCTTTCTCATTTGATCTTGAGTTGATTCTTTATTTTTAAAAATATCGTACTCTTTTCTCATTTCAAAATGATCTACGGGAAAATTAAATGGCATTAGGAATGAAACATTTGTATAGATGTTTTGCATGATAGCTCTTAAACTTGTAAGCTCTTGCGCTGCTTGCTTTACTATTTTCTCCTGATCTGCTGATTTTTTAAAGAATTCCCCTTTATACCTCAGGAGTTTTCCAAAGCTAATTTCAGCTTTTTTCAGATTTGATTTAGCCTGCTTAAAACTTCTTATCTTTTTTAATGTTTTAATTTCATTATCAATCCAAGCAATTTTTTTCTTAATTAATGGAAGATTATCCTCAATAGCTTTTTCATCAAGACGAGTTTCATTTAAAACAGGAATAAAAAAGCCACCTCCATTATAGGCCTTATAAAGTTTTTTATATTTATGGTCAGACCCTTTACAAAGCTTTTGTGAAAAATCCTCATGAATTTTCAGGTATTGGTTAACGATTTTGTGTCTTGGAGTCTTCCAATCAATAATAGGATCAGCAAATAAGACCTGAGTAAATAAAATAAAGACAGTTAATATCTTCATTTTAGTTGCTCTACAAAGCTAGATTCCCACAGTCCTAAACAAGTACTATTACTTAAGATTAATAGAACACTTTCATGCTGTGAGTTTTTGTTAATCAAAACTAGTAATTCATCTAAGTTCTTAACAATGGATACATCTTGCCCCTTGCACTTGATGTCATTTTTTAATTTTTCTATATCAATATCTTTTAGTTTTTTAGCAGTCGTTGGTTTAGTTGGGGCTGTTAAGATAACTTGATCTGCTTGCTTAAAAGAACCTACTAGGTCTAGTTGGAAAAAATCGCTTCGGGCAGTAGCTGATGCTGGTTCAAAGACAACAGTTAAGAGAGCATTATTATATTTATCCTTTACAGCTTCTATCGTACATTCAATGGCCCTTGGATGATGAGCAAAATCATCAATAACAATGGCCTTATTAAAAGAACCTCTAATCTCTTGCCTTCTCTTCACATTCTTAAGATCAGAAATTGCTACTTGAATTTTTTCAGGTGAGAATCCTTCCCTTAAAGCAAAGATTATAACAGTGGCTAAATTATAGATATTATGACGCCCAAACAAATTAGTTTTAAATTTATAAGACTTTTTATCTAATAAGAGTTCAAAACTTGTTCCATCAGATAGGTTTTCAATTTTTATATTATCTTCCCCATAAAATACAGTCTCTTTCTCATCATGCATAAGCTCTCTTATGTAAGGGTAATCTGAGCAAAGAATTGATGTATTTGTTAATGTAGGAAGTAATTTTTTAAACTCAGCCTTAATATCTTCAATTGAATTAAAGATATCTGCATGGTCAAACTCCAAAGAAGTTAACACCATTGTATTAATAGCGTACGAAAGAAACTTAGATTCTTTTTGAAAGTAAGCACTATCATACTCATCACTTTCAATAAAAAAATATTTTCCATTGCCTAAGTAGGAAGAGGGACCATCACCTAAGACTCCCCCAATAAAATACCCTGGATCTTCTCCAAGTTTTTTAAAGACTTGTGAAAAATAATAGGTTGTTGTGGTTTTGCCGTGAGTGCCACATACTCCAATTACATTTGTATCTTTTAAAACTAAAGCACCTAATGCTTCAGGAAATGAGCAAAAGGAAATCCCTAATGATTCAATTCTTTTTGCTTCATCACTTATTCCCGGAACAACGTTTCCAATAACGATAAGATCAAACTCTTTCAGCAAATCATCACTTACTTCATGATTTTCGTATGTCTTAATGCCTTGTGATTTTAGGTATGGGCCCATTGGAGGGTAGAATCTTAAGTCACATCCCTGAACTTCATATTCTTTTTGTTTTAACAATATTGCAGCAGCCCCCATTCCAGTGCCACATATACGCCAAAAGAATATTTTTTTTATCTTATTTTTTCTTGAGCAAATTTGTTCAATATTTAAGTGATTACTAAGGTCCATAGCACTAATTTTAACATGTTAAGAAGCTAGTCGGGAGACGCGGTAATGATGTGCTCCCCTAATTTTCTTCTTAAAATGTTTAATTTTTCTCTCTCATACCAGTAATTCTGAGTGGCATTAGATAAAATAATATGACCTTTCATTTTTTCAAGGTCTATCCAAAATGAAGTTCCAGTAAAGCCCAAATGCCCAACTGTCACAAGACTATGACCCGCTCCGGCCAAGGTTGTCTTTTGATTTTCAACTCTATCAAGGCCCAATACAAATTTATCTAGATCAGAGCTTTTTAGTTCAGTTTTTAAAATTTCACTAAAATTAAGCTTCTCCTCCCATAAAAGAAGAGTTTTTGCGACTCCATCAATTGTTCCAAAAAGGCCTGCGTGAGAACAAAATTCATCAATAACAAAAGCATTTGGGTCATGAACCTGGCCTCTAATTGTTTCCCCTAATCTAAATCCTGTCGCTGGAGATATATTTGGGTCTTTAAGATCTTTCCAGAATTTTATCTCTTCATCCCAGTAGGGACTACAATAGTCTTTCAAACTCTTGTTTGTTTTTATTTCAAGCTCAAGCATAAGTCTCAAGGCCGAGTAATCTGAATACTCCGCTTTAGACTCTTTAATTGGAAAACCCTTAAGGTAGTCCTTCCAATTATCTTTTGAAAGTTTTCCCCAAGAAGGTAGTCCTGCTTTATGATTAAGAAGAAGCAAGAAGTTTTTATCAAAGATTTTAGGATTAATTAGGTAGCTTAAAAATAGCGTAAAAGGTTTAGTTAGGCTTGCTAGGTCAAAGTATCGATGAGGGTTTACACTTTTTCCATCTTTAAGCTCGAAACACTTAATTTTTTTCGTCTTTAGATCAATACTAGCAACCGCCAAAGAATCAAAGTCTTGATCTTTCAAGAGGTTAGTTGCTAATTTTTTTAGCATAGTACTCATTAAGTATTCATTGCCGCTTGAGCTGCTGCTAATCGAGCAATAGGAACCCGATAAGGAGAACAGCTTACGTAATCAAGTCCAATAGAGTGACAAAACTCAATACTCTTTGGCTCCCCTCCGTGTTCACCACAAATACCAACATGAAGAGATTTATTTACTGCACGGCCCTCAATAGAAGCATGTTTTACAAGAAACCCCACTCCACTTTGATCAATGCTTACAAACGGGTCTGTAGCAAAGATCCCTTTAGTCATATAATTGGGAAGAAACTTTCCTGCATCATCTCTAGATAAACCTAAAGTTGTTTGAGTTAAGTCATTTGTTCCAAATGAAAAGAAGTCTGCGTGGGGAGCAACTGATCCTGCAGTAATCGCAGCTCTTGGAAGCTCTATCATTGTTCCAATCTTATACTTTACCTCTACTCCAGTTTCTTCTTGAACTGATTCAATAATTTTTTCTGCATCTGCTCTAAGAATGGAAAGTTCTTTCTCATGGCAAATAAGAGGAATCATTATCTCTGGAAAAACTTCAATACCTTCTTTTTGACATTCACAAGCTGCTTCCATAATAGCTTGTACTTGCATTTCATAAATCTCTGGATAGGTAATCCCTAGGCGACAACCACGGTGACCTAACATTGGATTAAACTCATGCAAAGAGCTCTCTCTTTCCTCAACTTCTTTAATATTAATTCCAAGAGCGTCAGCAAGTTCTTTTTTCTCTTTTTCTCCATGAGGCATAAACTCATGTAAAGGTGGATCCAATAACCTAATATTGACTGGCTTTCCTTTCATTACTTTAAAAATTTCTCTAAAGTCTTGTTTTTGAAAAGGAAGAATCGTCTTAAGGGCGCTTGCTCTTTCTGAATAATCAGTCGAAAAAATCATTTTTCTAACGGCAAGGATTCTTTCAGGAGCAAAAAACATATGCTCAGTCCTGCATAGTCCTATACCCTGTGCTCCAAACTTAATGGCCACTTCACAATCTTCAGGGTTATCTGCATTTGTTCTAATATCTAGAGTTCTTTTTTCATCGGCCCAACTCATAAACTCTGCAAAATAATCACTTATATTAGCTTCAATTGTTGGAACAATACCTTCATAAATCTCACCTGAACCACCATCTATTGTGAGAAAGTCACCCTTTTTATACGTTTTACCATTTACGATCACTTGTTCTTTCTCATAATCAATCATAAGTGATGAGCAACCAGCAACACATGGTTTTCCCATACCCCTTGCAACAACTGCAGCATGGGAAGTCATCCCACCCCGGGCCGTTAAAATTCCTTCAGATGCGATCATCCCACTTATATCCTCAGGGGAAGTTTCTTGTCTGACTAATAAAATTTTCTCTCCAAGCTCGTTTTTCTCATAAGCATCTTCACTAGAAAAAGAAATAATCCCACTCGCTGCTCCCGGCGAAGCAGGAAGGCCTTTGGCAATAAATATTTTTTTAGCATTTGGATCAAGTCGCGGATGAAGAACTTGGTTAAGGTCATCTGGCCTAATTCTATTAAGGGCAATCTCTTTAGTAATCAGTTTTTCTTTAACTAAATCAACTGCAATTTTAAGAGCTGCAGCAGTTGTTCTTTTCCCACTACGAGTTTGAAGAATAAAAAGTTTACCTTTTTCAATAGTGAACTCAATATCTTGCATATCTTTATAATGAAGTTCTAATTTTTTATAAATTTCTACAAGGTTTTTGTAAGACTTAGAATCTGTTTCTTCTAAAGTCTTAAAACTTTTATTGGATTCATTTTTAGATGCATTATTAATGGGACCAGGGGTTCTAATCCCAGCAACAACATCTTCTCCTTGAGCGTTCATAAGAAACTCTCCAAAAAAAGAGTTCTCACCGGTAGAGGGATCTCTCGTGAAACAAACACCTGTTCCTGAATCATCTCCCATATTTCCAAACACCATTGACTGAACATTTACGGCCGTTCCCCACTCATGAGAAAACCCGTTAAGCTCACGATACTTCATCGCTCTTGGGTTATTCCAAGAACCAAAAACTGCAGCCACGGCCTTCCATAATTGCTCCATAGGATCAGTCGGAAAACTTACACCATGATCTTGCATAATTAGACTTTTATAAACACCAGAAAGTTCTTTTAAATCTTCGGCCGTAAGATCAGTGTCTTCGGTTACACCACGAGCTTCTTTCAAATCTTCAAGTGTGTACTCAAGGATAGAAGTATTAAGACCAAGAACAACATTTGCATACATTTGAATAAAGCGCCGATATGAATCCCAGGCAAAACGTTCATTGCCAGTCAGTTTAGCAAGCCCTTTAACAGACTCTTCATTAAGCCCTAGGTTTAAAACAGTATCCATCATCCCAGGCAAAGAAACTCTTGCTCCAGAACGAACAGAAAAAAGAAGAGGATTTTCGGAATCACCAAACTTTTTTCCCGTAAGACCTTCAACTTGTTTTAAGGCTTCTAAACATTGGGATTTTATTTCATCATTAATTTTTTTTTGATTTTTGTAATAGTCCATACAGGCTTCGGTTGAAACTGTAAACCCAGGGGGAACAGGTAAACCAAGGGAAGACATTTCTGCAAGGTTTGCACCTTTTCCCCCAAGTAAGTCCTTATGTTCTTTTGAACCCTCAGTTTTATCTTGATTAAACGAGTAGACCCATTTTGTCATCTAGTGCTCCAGTCCCTTAAAGATTAAGCTCAATAGATTTATAGCACTTTTGGCCCAAAGCTTCCGTTAAAAAAATTAGATAATAATAAAATTGGCAATACCCGAAGCTTTCTCAGAAAACTAAAACTTAGATTTAAGAAAACTTGCCACTTGATCGAGAGCCACACGCTCTTGAGCCATAGTGTCACGGTCTCGAATAGTAACTGCCTGATCTTCTAAAGTATCAAAGTCGATTGTCATACAATAAGGCGTTCCTATCTCGTCTTGACGACGGTAACGCTTTCCAATAGACCCAGCAACATCGTACTCACATTTATAATTTTTTTGAGTTTCGACTAAGAGCTTTCTTGCAACTTCTTCAAGCTGAGGCTTTTTAAGAAGTGGCATAATAGCAACTTTGATTGGGCTCATGGAAGGCTTAAATTTCATAACAGTTCGCTCTTCCTTAGTACCAATATTATCAACTCTGTAAGCATCACATAAAAGAGCAAGAGTATGACGATCACAACCTACTGCCGTCTCTAGAACATAAGGGAGATATTTTTTATTATTGTCTGCTTGATCAACATAATTTAAGTTTTTTCCTGAAAACTCCGCATGTTTTCCCAAGTCAAAATCAGTTCTAGAGTGAACTCCTTCCATCTCTCCCCAACCATTAGGAAATTCATATTCGATATCAAAAGCAGCATCTGCATAATGAGCTAGTTGTTCTCCATGATCATGCCAACGAAGTTTTTCTTCTCTGATTCCTTGCTCTACATGCCATTTCCAGCGAATCTCTTTCCACTGCTTCATGGCCTCTTCTTGTGTACCTGGCTTGATAAAATACTGCATCTCCATTTGCTCAAACTCACGAGTACGAAAAATAAAATTTCCTGGAGTAATTTCATTTCGAAATGATTTTCCAATTTGAGCTATACCAAAAGGAAGTTTTCTTCTCATAGTGGTTTGAACATTAAGAAAATTAACAAAAATACCTTGGGCCGTTTCTGGTCTTAGATAAACATCAGCTGAACTATCTTCAACAGCACCCATTTTAGTTTTAAACATAAGATTAAAATCACGAGGCTCTGTAAAAGAATCCTTAGTGCCACAACTGGTACAGGCAGCATTTAAATCAATATTATCTGCGCGAAATCTAGCCTTACAATTTTTACAATCAACCAATGGATCAGAAAAACCATCCACATGCCCGGAAGCCTTCCAAACTGTTGGATGCATCAGAATTGAAGCATCAATTCCATCAATATCATCACGAAAAGTCATGGCCTTCCACCAAGAGTTTTTCACATTAAGCTTAAGCTCAACACCAAGAGGGCCATAATCCCAACATGAGCCAAGCCCTCCATATATTTCGGAGCTTTGAAAAACAAAGCCTCTTCTTTTACAAAGACTGACAAGATCACTCATATTTTCTAGATTTTTTTCACTCATAGCATATCCTTTGGGAATTTATAGCATTGGGGATTAGGTTTGAGTAGAGAGCTCATAGAGTTTTTTATACTCACCTGATTTATTCATAAGCTCTGCATGAGTTCCTTCTTCAAGCTTTCTACCCTCTTTCATAACCACGATTTTATCAAAGTTTTGAATTGTAGATAATCTATGGGCAACCGCTATAACAGTATGACCTGTGGAGAGCTCATCAAGGGCCTTTTGCACAATCTTTTCAGACTCATTATCAAGTGCGGAAGTAGCCTCATCAAATAATAATACGGGTGAAGACCTTAAGTAAGCTCGGGCTATAGTAAGCCTTTGAGCTTGACCACCACTAAGCTTTGTTCCTCGATCTCCAATAGTTGTATTTAGTTTTTCAGGTAATTTTTCAATAAACTCTTTAGCATGAGACACCTTAAGGGAGTCCTCTACTTTGCCATTTAAAAACTCATTTCCAAGCTCTAAATTTTCTTTAACCGAATCATTAAAGAGAAAAATATCTTGAGATACAAGTCCAAAAAGTGAACGAGAGGATCTTAAGGTATAGTCTTTAATACTTTTACCATCTACTAGAATTTCTCCTGTATCAACGGGGTAGAGTCTCAAAAGAAGATTAACAAGGGTAGACTTTCCAGAACCAGATAATCCAACAAGTGCTACCTTTTTACCTTTTTCTACTCTAAGGCTGAAGTCTTTTAAAACATCACCATCACCGTAAGAGAAGTTTATATTCTTAAACTCTATTGAGTTTTCAAAACCTGATTTTTCAATTGTACCAGTTTCAATCTCTACAGGTAAATTGAGAATTTTAAAGATACGATCCCCGGCAGCTCTGGCCTGATTCATTTTTACATTTGCTTGTGAATATTTTCGTATAGGGTCCATCAATAGTGCAAGAGCAGCGATAAAACTTATAAAATCACCAGTGCTCATAGCCCCTGAAGCAATTCTGTGATGAGCAAATAAAATCACACCACTAAAGGCGATAGCGCCAACAAACTCAACAAGTGGGTGTGCCAGTTCTTCAATCTTTGTTGTTTTCATAAGAAAATCAAAAAAACCTTTTTGGGCCCTATCAAAACGATTAATCACATAGTCTTGAAGATTAAAGGCTTTGGTAATTTTTTGTGCCTGAAGCCCTTCACTTATATTATGAGTCATATGGGCCATATGTTCTTGGGCACCTGTTTGGCTGGCCCGAACTTTTTTTCCTGATTTATTAAAAATTAAAATAAAAAGAGGAGTCACTGCAAAAACCACAAGAGTTAATTGCCAGTCTCTATAAAGCGCCAACCCAAGCATAATGCTTGCGGTTAATGGCTCACGAATAATATCAACAAAAGCACGAAAGCCTTGAGAGAGAATTTGTGTATCGTTTAAAAGTGAAGAAACAAGCTCACCCTGCTTATTATCATTAAAATATTTAAGAGGTAATTGCTGAAACTTTGAATAAAGTCTAGAGCGCAAAGCACATGTTGCTTTATCCACTACATATCTCATCCAGTAAAAATGAAAAAATCTTGCTGGGAAATTGATAATCCCAAGACCTAATAAAACGCCTGCAAAATACATTGCTTCTTCAAAAGTAGAGCTTGGAGAAAGCCCTTTATCAAATATAGGCTTTACAAGATAAACCTGTGCACCTTTTATACCTGCAAGTACAAAAGAAAGGCAGACAGAGCTTATAACTCGTCCCCTATAAGGTTTAAGGTAAGGGTATAATAAATTTAAAATTTCTCTCATATTTCATTAATGAGATTATCATGAAAACTCTTCAAGCACTAAGTATTCAATAACTTGCCACGAGGCATCAAGAGTTTAGGACACTGCTCGCTGAACGGACTTGCTCTGGCTTAACTTGGATTTGATAAAGAAAATAATAATATAAAGTATGCGCAATATTAGGCTCAAGGCTTTTAATATTTAAGTAGTCCTTATAATTTAAATTCCAAATAATTTTAAGAGTTCTCCATAGGTCTTTATGGTTTGAAAAACCCTCCTTGGTTAAATAATCCTTATGAGCAAAGCCACCTTTATCAAATTGAAGTTGAAACTCAGGGATTTCCTCCAATGATACTTCTGAGAGGATACAATGATCTAATTGTGGTGTTATCCCAAGTTCAAAGATCAGTTTAGAAATAAAAAGAGTTAAATGAGTTTGTTTTTCAAATTGTTCATTTTTCAAAGAGTCCTCAATATGAAAAACCCCATTACTTAACACTCTGAAAATACCTTGTTGATGATTATCTCCAATACTCAAATCATCTTCTGTGGCAACTTTAGATATAATCTCAGTAAAAAAACATAATGTGTAAAATGCTGAATAATCATTTCTTATTTGTTCATGATACCAAGAGAGTTTAAACTCCTTAGCAGAGTAGATACCTTGATGGTTTGATTTATACCGTGCCAGTGTAACATCAAGAACGTAACCCAACTCTAGAAGAGAAGATTTACTTTTTTTACCTCCCCCTTGTCCTCCATAAAATATCACAGCAATTTTGGCACCTGACTCAACTAACAAGTCACAGATAAGATGGCGATCTTGGAACACTTTTTTTGTAAGGACGATCCCTTTAACTTTATTCATATAGGTATAAGTTCAAAACTGGTTAAGACACTCCATTTAGTTCTACCCCAACAAAACAATTTTTGGAAGTTAGATAAATGGTAAGCATTGTAACTACCTAATAAGTATGGTGTTCCTTGTCTTCCACATCTTCCGACCATCTGAATCCAATAGTCTTTATCCATGGGTGTGAGAATAAATACAGCTTCCAAGTTCTCAATATTCACTCCATGACTTAAAACTGAGGTTGAAATAATTACTTTGTGTTTATCTGTTAAACTCTCTAAAAACTCAGCACTCTTTCCTCCAACACATCCAATTGCTGGAATTGATAGTTGATTAAATAATCGAAGCAACAAACTCACATCTTTTCGGCATTTCACAAAAATTAATGCTCTTCCTTTTATTTTCTTTAAAGATATCAAAATAACTAATAATGAATCCCTAATATTTTT
>CAYGJN010000040.1:0-21120 GCA_964350135.1 uncultured Bacteriovoracaceae bacterium
GTACAAAGTGGAGAGGTCTTTTTGATCTCTTCAGATTTTAGTGATGAAAAAATTATTCTTTTAAAAGGAAAGATTGGCACTCAATTTTTAAATGATAGTGGTCTTAATGATACAGAAAAATTGATTGAACTTACAAAATCAGAGACTCTTCAATATAAAACTATTCTTCAAAAACTTATTGGATCTGGTTATATCAAAAATAATGCTCTAGGGGCAAGTGAAGGGCATTGATATATGTTCTTTTTATATTGAGAAAAATCTTGATGAGCTTGTAGAAAAAGAATTTAATGCTTTAGCTAGCTGCGCTCCACCTGTTTGTCACAATGGTGTTTTATCACAAGGCTGTTTTGTTACAAATGATTCAAATATAGTCACCATGGAAACGGTAATAATTGGTACTTGTTAGATTGATTACATCATATTTTGCAAGAAAATATAATCAGCATAGCTTTTATATTCAGCATGACCAGTTTTTAGTTCATTTTTTTGCTCAGGGCTTAGCTCTTTTGTATTTACAATTTTTATAAGAACTAGATTAAAACGATTTATATCATTAAGGTTTCTATAAACACCATCATAAAAATCAGTGTGAAAGCTTCCTGCCACAATAACCCCAACAGAAGTCTTCATTTTCTCATTCATAATAGAGGCACTCTTCTTGCCAATTTAGACCTTACTGGGATGAGATTTTTTAGTATCAGACCAGCTTTTCATTTATGGTCTGTGTTTATATCTTCTTTAGCGTGTAATTGATTGAAAATGTTTATTATCTTTTCTAAAGTTAACTCTTTGAAGGAGAGTTTATGAAAGTTTTTATCCTATTTGCACTTGTCTTTAACGCTTACTCAGCATTACTTGTTAAAAAGATAACTGGACCTTATAGAAGTGAGATTGTTGATGTTCAAAAAGTAGACAGAATTATAAAAGAAGATTCTTTAGTTGTAAGAGATATTCCATATTTTTTACCAGAGGGAGCACCGGCCAGTACTGCTCGTTACCAAGAAGTTTTGATTAAAGATGAGTCAATGTATAGAACTTCATTTCAGAGTCGTTCATCATCTAATTCTTTTTCATCTATTCCAGGATCAGAGGTTAGAACAATGGTAGACCAAGGACCATCTGAGAATAGAATTAATCTAGCTTTTCTGGGTGATGGTTATACAGAATCAGAGAAAGAGCGTTTTTTCGAAGATGTAGATAGACTAATTTATGATCTATTTGGTGAAACGACTTTTGCAAGTTATCTTCCTCTATTTAATGTATACGCAATTTTTACTCCATCAGATGAGAGTGGGATTAGTGATATTTTTTCTAAAGACACAATATTTGGCCTATATAGAAATCCTCAAGGTTCAAAAAGAGCAATTATGCCAGGTAGCACTCGTATGCTTGAACGTGCTATTGATCAAATTGGAGTTCAGATTGATTACCCAATCGTTATTGCTAATGATGACTTCTATGGTGGTCTTGGCGGTAGATATGCAATTACAACTCGTTCAGTAAAAAGTGGATCAGTTGTTCTACGACATGAACTTGGCCATAATTTTGGAAATGTAGGTGAAGAGTATGACGGTGGTTATGTTTACTCAGGAGCTAATTCCTCTAGAGGAAATAATATTAAATGGCCTCAGTGGGTTGATGGAGCTGTTAAGTATAATAGAGGGAAGCAGATAATGGGTTCTTATGTTTGGCAAGACCTTAGTGAACCCTACAATGATAGTTTTAGAATTCCTGATGATAGTAATGGTCCATACACACTTGAGATTCTTTTAAGCTCAGTTGGTTGGGCCAGTGATGATGAGGTAAGTGTAACTATTGATGGAGTTGAGTATCCTTATGCTGGTGATTATACAGCCGATAGAAGTTTTTTTAATATTACGGCAGCAGCTAATATTGGTGCTGGTAAACATGATATTAAGATTGAACAGAATATAAATGATGGTGATAATGTATTAGCTTATGCAAACGCATATGCTTATCCAGCTGATTATGATTTTACTGAAGATAAGATTGATGCCTTTGCTACATATAACGTTAATGGAGCGTTTGCAGGCTGGAGGCCTAGTCACCATATGTGTCTTATGAGAAATATGAAGTCTATGGATTTTTGTCCTGTTGATCTTGAAAATATGTGGAAGCGCTTTTTAAAAGTAATGTCTCTTATTGATGATGTCGAGGTGAGCAATAAAGTTGAAGTTCTAACCCCTGACTTAGATTTAGAAATTACTTGGTATAAAAAAGTTGGTTATCAATATAAAGAAGTAACATCTCTTAAAAATAAAAGGTCTTGGACTAAAAGCTCTCAGCCAAGTGGTGATTACAAAGTACGAGTTGACTTTGAAACCAGTGAAGTTCGTGATTACAATAATGAATTTTACGATGAAATGAGTTTTAGTATTTAAAAGATTGAGCTGTTATGCTTTGAGTTTTACAGCCATGAAACTACAAACTCAAGATTTTTTAAATGAAAGCCTTTAAACTGGATTATCTGATTAACATCTTTTGAAAGTGAATCAAAAGTCGTATCATCCCGAGAGCCTTGCTTAAAGTTTTTTTCAAGATAGCTTGTGAGGAGAAACGTTGTCGAGGCCTTAAAATAACCTCTATCCTCTTCATTTTCAAAGTCTAGGTGGTTTGTTCGAAGAAGCATTTTTTTTAAAGAATCAAAAGATTCTGTGCTTAGGTCAAAAATATTTTTTAACACTTTTATAAATTCAATATCAAAGTTTGGTTTGCCAATCATTTTAACATATAGGTGATGAATGCAAATGATTCTTTGGATTAATGACTCTTGGTTGGGAAGATACCTTGAGTATATGCCAGCAAGGTTTTTGAAAAAGGTAGGATATTTAATAACCCATTCATGATGCAGATACATAACTTCTAGGAAATATAATAAATTATCGTCTGAATAATCAAGGTCAATTAAGTCCTTTTTAATACTTTCTGTCATTTCTTCTAAAAAACTCATTTCATTTTCATGGATATCATTATCAGCGAGAACCATTTCTACCAAAAATAAAAATGCATAAAGACGAGAACCTGATGAAACATCTGAAATATTTGGTACTTCTACAAACTTCTCAGTTATATCTTTAACTTCTTGCCGACCTTTTATATCTAATCCTTTCATAAGGCTCTTAAGAGTATTTATCTCTTCCTCATCTCTCACCCCATCAAGATCAATAATTCTCATGGCAAGATACATAACGACCTCTGCGTCAGCTCTTTCAAAACTTATAAGATCTTTAACTCTATTCATAATAAATGAACGTGTAGAAAAATGAATACAACCAAGGCTTGTCACAACTTGATTTTTCACAAAATTATTAAACTTATCAAGGAGCTCAAACCTTTCATAAAACACATGACTAGAGTCTTTGGCAACGACTTGCGCTAGGAGCATGGAAAGAGAGAGTACATCGCTCTTACTTAGAGTAATTGGGTTTTGTAATAAACTCCCTGCCTGTCCTAAAATAATTTGATGAATACGCTGTCCATCTTCAGGTTTAAAGCCCAGGGCAACGGTTATTTTTTTTATTCTTGATACCACTGGAAAAATTGACTCATAAAAAAGACTTGTATAGAGGCAAAGTTTTAGCAAAGTCTCCTTTTGAGACTTTAGTGCATCTTTAAAGGGGGATAATAATACTTCAAGGTAATCATCTGTAAGGATCTCTCTTAATTCTAAAGACAAGTCTGTGGATAGATGATGTTTATAAGCTTCAGCTTTTTTTAGATGCTGAATTGCTCTCGTTGTGTATTCCTTGGCCTCCATATAGTAGCTACGTCCATATATTTCAATAGATTCACTAAAAATATGTTCAAAGAAAAATTTAAAAAAAAGATCACCTTGAGGCCCGCTTCTATATTCTTTGGGGGAGAGGGTTAGAATAATACGAAACGCATTTACTTGCTGGACTTTATCGAATTTTTTTTCTCTAAAGATATTTAGACCATACTTAATAAGGTCAGCGTTTCTCTGTAATGATTTATCAAGACCTGATAGGTCTGCTGGTGCAACTACAATATCCATTTGTAGTCATTATAAGACAAAGCTTGGACCTTATCTACTGCCCACTTTTTCCATAGTTAGGTAAAGCCCTAGCTGAGGGGTCAGTTACATCACAATGATCCCAATCCTTATTTGGCATCCACATGCCTGGGATTAAATGGGATTGTCCTTTAAAATATTTTTCAAAGATCTCTCTATACCAAAGAGCTTCCTTGGTATGTGGGCGGCAATGATTATAGAGCTTTGAAAGATTAGCAAATTCTTTATCAGAATACTTGGTCTCTGCGTGTTCTTTTAAAAGATCTACCATGGAGTGCCCAACTGCATCGCTAAAAGCAGCTTTTTCTCGAAAGAGAATATCTCTTGGCAGAAGATCATCTTCAGAGAAAGCAGCTCTTAAAAGATATTTTCCAACTCCGGTACTATTCATTTTTAGTTTTGGATCAATATGGGTTACAAAACTAGCAAAATCGTGATCACCAAAAGGTACCCTTGCTTCTAATGAGTGAGCACTAATACATCTATCTGACCTTAAGACATCATAAAGGTAGAGTTCTTGAACTCTTTTTTGGGATTCTTTTTGAAATTCTTCTGGGTTTGGAGCAAAGTCAGTGTATTTATATCCAAATAACTCATCACTAACTTCTCCAGTTAATAAAACCTTTATATCCGTACTTCGTTTAATATACTTACAAAGAAGATACATCCCGATGCTTGCTCTAATTGTTGTAATATCAAAACTTTCAAGATGGTAGATAACATCATCTAATGAATTAAGTACCTCATCGAATGTAAAAAGATACTCATGGTGATCACTCTTTATATAGTCTGCTACTTGTCTGGCATACTTGGTATCAATTGGGCCTTCAGTCATACCAACAGCAAAAGTTGTTATCGGTTTTTTTAAAACTTGAGTTGCAATCGCGCATACTAGTGATGAATCAAGTCCACCACTTAAAAGAAAACCACCAGGCACATCGCTCATCAGTCTTTTTCTAACTCCTTCAATAAGTTTTTCTCTAATACCTTTTAGAGCTTTTTTTTCATCTCTTATATAGTCATGTTGAATTTTAGTTATATCCTTGTAGAGAACAAAGCCAGACTCCTCACTCCAGTAATGCCCCGGAGGAAAAGTGTCAACTCTATCACATAAGGAAACTAAACTCTTTACTTCAGAGGCAAAAAGAAATTTCCCGTTTTTAGCTTTTCCATAGAAAAGAGGTCGAATGCCAATAGCATCTCTTGCTACAAAAAGTTTTTTAGATTTTTTATCATAGAGACAGAATGAAAACTCAGCATCGAGGTGAACACAAAGTTTTTCTATTCCCCATTTAAAAAAGAGAGGAAGGATGACCTCACAGTCAGATTTGCCTTTATAGGGATAGTCTTCAACATCTTCTTTTAGTTCTTTATAATTATAAATCTCTCCATTACAAACCATAATTGCTTGAGCATCTTCAAAAGGCTGATCCCCTGACTCACCTGGATCCATAATGGCCAGGCGATGAAAATAAAACTTCAGATCTTTATAAGGTTTTACAATCGTACTATCAGGCCCCCTATGTACTAAGCTTTTAAAGGCCTCTTCAATTTGTTTACTTTCTAACTCAGACCCACTATCAACAAGAAAACCACACATTTGGCACTCCTTTTCTGATAAATTTATACCATAACTATCGGTGTAGAGTTATATTAATATTAATCATCGATTATTTTTGCTATATCGATTATATCAGTACGGGTTTAGTGATAAAATGTTATTTCAGGGAGGATGTTTTGCCAGAAAATTATCAAATCGATAAAGTCGATCGCCAGATTCTTCAATGTTTATTAGACGATGCCAGGACACCTTATCTTGAAATTGCTAGAAAGTTGCTAGTTTCAGGGGGGACTGTTCATCAGAGAATGGCAAAGATGACTGAACTTGGTCTTGTAACTGGTTCTACTTTAACCCTTGATAGGCGAAAGCTTGGTCTTGATGTTACTGTCCTTATAGGGATTCATATGAAATCAGCAAAAAATCTTAATAACTTAATATCTAAGCTTGATTCATGGCCAGAGGTAATTGAGGCCTATTACACAACAGGTAACTTTGCTCTAATGATTAAAGTCTGTGTTGAATCTATTCAGAGCTATCATGAGTTTTTAAGCAGAAAACTTCAATCGATTGACTCTGTTCAATCCACAGAGTCTTTTATATGTTTAGATCAACCAATTAGTAGAGAAATTTCGGTTAAGGAGTAGATCATGGATGACAATATGGATGGGATAGCAAACTCTCATAGCAAATTGATTGGCTATATACTTTGGATTGTTGGGTTCACCGGATCACATCGTTTCTATTTTGGTAAGCCTATTACAGGTACAATTTGGTTATTCACTGGTGGTATCGCTGGTATTGGTTGGATTGTAGATCTTTTCTTAATACCCTCAATGGATAAAGAAGCTGATCTTCGTTTTAGTTCTGGTGACTATGATTATAATATTGCTTGGATACTTTTAACTTTCTTGGGAGTCTTTGGGATTCATCGGCTCTATCTAAGAAAATATATTTCAGGGATTCTATACCTTATTACAGGTGGTTTTTTTATTGTAGGAGTTATCTATGACTTCTGGAATCTTAATGACATTATCCATGAGGAAAACACAGCACCGTCTAATGATTAGACAGTGTTAAATGTTTAGACACCTATAGACCTTCTAACTTATTGATTTCTGCCTCAAAAACTTGGCGTTTGGATTGCATATTAAAGTGCAAACGTAATGTGTTAACTATTTTAACAACGAGGATGAGAATGAAATCTTTTAAGAATTTATCAGTATTTAGTTTAATGCTAGTTCTAGCATTAGCTTGTGGAAAAAAAGACGGTGAAAATACCGGAGGCAACGGAGTTAATTATAACCGTACCGAAAGAAATGAGGCTGTCACTAATGGTGGATATCTTGCCACTGTAGATGCTATTAGAAATAGAAATTTTCTAAGAGTTATTAGTGATAATACAGGAAGAGCAAATGTTAAGTTTGCTGAAATTGTTCATAGAAAAGATGAATTACAAGTTTCCAGATGTGATATCTTAAGCTTTGAAGGTCGTTGTGGCGATATGGGTTCTGAAAATTATAGAACTTATACTTATAGAGATGGTATTGAAAGCATCTCTGGTGAGTTTTTCAACGAAGACGATGTAGCTGAGTATCTTCTTTATAATGTAATGAATATTGAAGGTGACCAAAACGATCTAATTATTAGAGTTCGTTCACTAAGCGAAGCAAGAGAGTTTGCTGAGCTTTCAGCAAAACTTGGTGGTAAAGGTTTCCAAGGTGAGCTTATTGAAATCTATAACAAGACTAATGGTGAGCATACTTTTATAAGTTTCAATCTTCCATTAGCTGTAAACCCACTTTTTAGAAAGACTTATCATTTACAGTCAGGTTTTAGTAGAGGTGCTTATGGTGGATCAAACTCTCTACCAGTAAACACGTATATTTCAGATTTTAGAGTTGAGTAGTACTAACTAGTTCAAATATCCTTCGTTTGTTATTAGGCTCCCATAATGGGAGCCTTTTTTGTTTTTGCTTAGGTTGAGTAAACTTCTCGTCTAAAATACCTATGTAGCATCCAGTCTTGGCACATGCTATGATTATTCGAGAGGAGAAATCATGGCCAAATACGAAGTAGAACTACGTGATATTTATTTTAATCTTTTTGAATACCTAAAGGTACAAGACAATACTGATGGATTTGAAGAACAAGACCTTCGCGGTGTTGTTGATGAATATGAAAAATTTGTTGCGGCAGAAATTTTTCCGGCTAGAGAAGAGGCTGATCATGTAGGTGTAAAGCTTACAGAGAAAGGTGTAATTGTTCCTGAATGTATCAAGTCAGGGCATAAAAAATATTATGAAAATGGTTGGATGGGTTTAGGATTACCTGAAGAGATTGGAGGAATTCCAGTTCCATCTACAGTTGTTGTTGCTTGTGACTCTATGGCCACTGGAGCACATACTCCTTGGAGCATGTATCCAAGCCTTTCAAAATCAGCAATGAGTGTAATTTTAAAAGTAGGTTCTCAAGAGCAAAAAGATTTATTTGTTCCTAAGATAATGAGCGGTGAGTGGGGAGGCACGATGTGTCTCACTGAAGCTAATGCGGGATCTGATGTCGGGAATCTAAGCTCAATAGCAACTCCCAATGATAAAGGCTCATATAATATCAAAGGAGTAAAAATTTTTATTAGTTCTGGTGATAGTGATCTCTACGAAAATAATATTCATCTTGTACTTGCAAAAACTCCTGGAGCACCTGAAGGTTCAAAAGGATTATCATTATTTATTGTACCTAAAACGAGAATCAATACTGATGGAACTCTTGGAGAGTCCAATGATGTTATTTGCACAAAGATAGAAGAGAAGATGGGGCTCCATTGCTCTGCTACTTGTGAACTTACTTTTGGCCAAAATAATGGCTGCGAGGGATTTCTTTTAGGTAACGAGTTTGATGGTATGGCCAATATGTTTATCATGATGAATGAGGCCAGGCTTTATTGCGGTATTCAAGGTGAATCCCAAGGAAACCTTGCTTATTTAATGTCTGTTCAATATGCAAAAGAGCGTTCTCAATTTGGCCAAGAAATTATTAATCATCCAGATATTAGAAGAATGTTATTAAAACTTCGTGCCATGGGACGGGGAATGAGGGCATTAAGTATTTATGTGGGATCATTATTTGATGAGTACGAAAAAAATAATGATAAAGCCGTCCTTGCAGAGATTGGATTATTAACTCCTGTTTGTAAGGCCTTCTTTACAGAAGAAGGTGTTCAAATGGCCATTGATGCAATTCAGATTCATGGTGGTTATGGTTATTGTACAGAGTATGGAATTGAACAATTTTTAAGAGACGCAAAAGTTGCAACTATATATGAAGGAACAAATGCTATTCAGGCCCTTGATTATGTCATGAGAAAAATCTTAAAAGATGAAGGAAAAACTTTTCTTACTCTTGGTGAAAAAATGCAAAAAACTCTAGACCGCTTACCTGATGAGGAAATGCCTAAAGAGAAAAGACTACTTACTATATCTATTGGTAAGGCCGGTGAAATTGCAACCATGTTTGCAGGTTTTGCAAAGAATAAGCAAATGGATCGTGTTCTTACTCATGCTACAGACTTTCTAACTTATTCATCTAATGTAGCTGTTGCGTGGATTCTTTTAGAGCAAGCTTTGCTCGCAAAAGAAAAACTTGGTGAAGATTCTTATTATCAGACTAAAATTGATGACTTTAAAATTTTTGCTCGTCACTACCTTACTCGCAATATAGGCATATCTAAGGCCATACTTGGAGATGAGGTTAGTATTCTTAGCTACTCACTTTAGAGGATTTTTTTACAGCTAATCCCCCTTAGTTTCCTGAGCTGACTCAGCTGTGATACAATTTTATTGAATACATTTAAAACTTATCGGTTAACCAATGAACGAAATCTTTAATCTGATAGGGGAGTTTTGCAAAGAGCCACATGGCAGTACTAACTATGGAAAAGATGAAGTCTATGTAAAAGGTGATAAACCTAAGGAGTTCGCTCCGTTGTCACTCATACTAAAAAAAATAGACTCCATTAAAGATGAGCAAGCATTACTTCGCCTGGGATTTATTTACAGTTCTTATGAGATAGATGAAGATCTAGAATTTGCAGAATGGTATCGTTTCCAATTTGCAAAGGCTGTTCCTGCTAATCTTAGAAAGAGAATCAGTGTCCTGTATATAGCAGATCATAAATCTATTTTTGATTCAATTTCAGTAGTCCACCAAACTTATCAAAGACTAAGAGACCATAGCATTGTTATAAATGGCAAAAACTTACCAATTCAAATCGGTGAGTGGTATGCCAAAAGTATCTTTGGACTTAAGCAAATTAGATCAAGTTCCCAGAGAGGGTTTGATTTTTTAATTGAAAACGATAAAAGAGTTGAGGTTAAAGTCCACTGGAATGACCGCTCAAGTCCTAAGGGCGTAAAGATTAGAAAATCTCTTGTAAAGCTCTCAGATTATTTAATTATTATGTATGTTGCCAAAGATTTCACAATCCGTGATGTGTGCTTTTTAGACTCAGAGTTTGTTGCGAGAAAATTTGATGGCAAAGGACATACTGTTTTTCTAAAAGATAACGATCTTGGACAATATTTCTTTTCAAACTCAGCTAAGCATTTTGGAAAAGTTATCAATAAATCTGCTCTAATGAAATTTGCAACACCGATTTTTGCTATGAAGCTTGAAGGGCGTTTGGATAGTTAATCGTTTAGCTATTAAAAAATCGCATACTCAAAAAGACGGCATTCAATATCTCCATTCATAAGAGGAATTCTCTTTGATGTTTGCAGAGATATTTTTTTTCGCAGCTGAGGCTTTCCAGTGAAAATATAAACTTTAAAGCCTTTCATATTTTTTTTCATGGCCTCACCTAGTTCATGATAAAGAGCTTCTGCTTCTTCCTCGTCACCCATTCTAATACCATAAGGTGGATTCATAACAACCACTCCATGATCTTCTTGTGGTACAAAGCTTCGAGCATCTTGGCAGGCAAACTCAACAAAATTTTCAAGCATGGCCTCTTCTACATGAGTTCTAGCTATATCAAGTGATTTTGGCGAAATATCAAAGGCCTTAATTATATAGTCTGTCTTTCTTAGTTTTGTATCAATTTCATCTTCATAAGGAGCAATCTCAAAATTAATCCCTTTAACAGTTTGAAAAGGAAAAGCTTTTCTATCAATAATCTTAAGATAACTTGTTGGAAGCTTTAATTTTTTTATTAGAGCTTCAATCACTAAAGTTCCTGATCCACACATCAGATCATAAAAAGGAGCTTTTTCATCCCAGTCAATATTTTCAACAATAGCTGCAGCTAGATTCTCTCGAAGAGGGGCATCAAAACGATCAAGTCTATACTCTCGATGTGTAATCGGTCCAACGAGATCTAGGTAGAGAGTCGCATTGATTTTATTATCACCAATAAAATCTAGATATAGGAAAAAGAGTTTATCAGGGTCTGTTTTATCAACATGGGGTCTTCGATCAAATCTTTTTGTGAAGGCATCACTAATAGCATCCTTACATAATAAAGATGCATAATGAGAACTTTTAAAAATATTAGAGTGATAATTTTTTTTATTAACCACAGCCTGAACTTTAAAAGTTTCTTCCATCTTTAAAAAATCCCCCCAGGGAATTTTTTCTAGAAGTGCATTATAAAGTTGCTTCTCACGACTAACTTCAAAATTATCGATTTTAAGATACATTCGAGATGCAAATCGACTTCGTAGGCCAAAATCAATGGCCGTATTCATAGGAGCATTTAAAAAGACCCCGGCCCTTGATATTTTCGCGGATTCTTGGAGGCTTCCTAACTCTTTATAGAGCAACTCCTCCATTAAATTGGGGCATGAGATAAAAAACTGATTTTCTTTCATGCCGCATCTTAGGCGAGAGGCGTTATAAAGTCTAGTGAAAGCCTAGTAGGTGACACAAAACCCCTCTATTGCTATGATTATGCCGGTTCAATCACTTAAGGAGTATCTATGGCCGATTATAAGGTAAAAGACCTTTCCCTAGCGGAATGGGGTAGAAAAGAAATTGAAATTGCTGAAACGGAAATGCCAGGTCTAATGGCATTGAGAGCTGAATTTGGAGCTTCAAAGCCACTAAAAGGCGCTAGAATTGCGGGCTGTCTTCACATGACAATCCAAACTGCAGTTCTGATGGAAACTCTTGTTGAGCTTGGTGCCGAGGTACGTTGGTCTTCTTGTAATATTTTCTCAACTCAAGATCATGCTGCTGCTGCTATGGCCGCTGCAGGAATTCCTGTTTTTGCTTGGAAAGGATTAACAGAAGAAGAATTTGATTGGTGTATTGAACAGACTCTTAGATGGCCGGATGGTAAAGGCCTAAATATGATCCTTGATGATGGTGGGGATCTTACCAATATGATTCTAGATCATAATAAAGATCTTGCTGGTGAAATTCGTGGTCTTTCTGAAGAAACCACAACAGGTGTTCATCGTCTTTATGAAAGAGTTAAAAACGGCACTCTTACAATGCCTGCTATTAATGTTAACGATTCAGTTACAAAATCAAAGTTTGATAATTTATATGGTTGTCGTGAGTCTCTTGTAGATGGAATAAAGCGTGCAACTGATGTGATGATTGCAGGTAAGATCTGTGTGGTTGCTGGTTACGGTGATGTTGGTAAAGGTTGTGCAGGATCTTTTAAAGGTCTTGGAGGCCGAGTTATCATAACTGAAATTGATCCAATTTGTGCTCTTCAAGCTGCAATGGAAGGCTTTGAAGTTATGACAATGGATGAAGCGGCTAAGCTTGGTGATATCTTTGTTACAAGTACTGGCTGTATTGATGTTATTGATTCACGTCACTTAGATATGATGAAAGATAATGCTATCGTTTGTAATATTGGTCATTTTGATAGTGAAATTAATATTGCTTATATGAATAATCGTTCAGATATAAAGCGTGAGGAAATTAAGCCTCAAGTTGATATGTACACATTTCCAGATAAAAAACGTCTAATCATCTTAGCGGAAGGTAGACTTGTAAATCTTGGATGTGCTACTGGTCACCCATCATTTGTAATGAGTAATTCATTTACAAACCAAGTTCTTGCTCAGATTGAGATTTGGGAAAATCATAAAAACTATGAAAATAAAGTTTATATGTTACCTAAGCATCTTGATGAAAAAGTTGCTGAGTTACACCTTGGTCGACTTGGAATTAAGCTTGAACAGTTAAGTTCTAAACAAGCTGAGTACTTAGGTATTCCAGTTGAAGGACCTTACAAACCTGATCATTACCGCTACTAAGCGTTTAAATAGCGGCATCTTCGGATGCCGTTTTTTTTAAGTTTTTTTAAAGGTTATAAAATTGAAGCTAGCTGAAAATCAAAATTTATATCTCGCCTGTGATCATGGTGGTTTAACTCTTAAAGATGAAGTCATTAAGGCCTGCGCTCCTATAGAGGTGACAGACCTTGGCACTTACACAGAAGATTCTGTGGATTACCCGGACTTTGCTCTTGAGATGGTAAAAAAAATTCAGGGTACAGAAAATAGAGGAATTTTAATTTGTGGAACAGGCATTGGAATGAGTATTGCTGCCAATCGCTTTAAAGCAATTAGGGCCTCTCTTTGTACTAGTGTTTATGATGCTAAATACACAAGGCTTCATAATAATTCTAATATCCTTTGCTTAGGAGCTCGTTCTCCATTTGTTGATCCAGTACTCGATATTATTAAAGCTTGGATTGAAACAGAGTATGAAGGTGGCCGTCATGCAAAACGAGTTTCACTTTTTGAGCAGTATGGAAGTACTCTTTAGTTAAATTTTCTTTGAACGCATTAATTTGTGAGTTCTTAATATGAAGCCTAAATTCTTTAAGTCACAGTCCGAGCTAAGAAAGTGGTTTGCAGACAAGCATGATACTTCTACAGAAATCTGGATCGGGTTTTATAAAAAAAGTGCAGACAAAGTCTCTGTTTCCTATCTTGAGGCCGTAGATGAAGCTCTTTGCTTTGGGTGGATCGATGGTATTAGAAAAAAAGTCGACGATATTAGATATACAAACCGCTTCACTCCTCGAAGGCCTAAAAGTAATTGGTCTAAAATTAATATTGAAAATGCAAAGAGACTAAAAAAATCAGGGAAGATAAAACCCTCAGGTTTGGAAGAAATCAAAAGAGCAATCGCTGATGGTCGGTTTAAGTAAATAATTTATAGCCCGATTCTTTTGCTTAGATATTTTGAAGGAATGGCACTTCTTTCGTATTGAAGAGAGACTTAAAAAGCATGTTATTTCCTATACTTATTGCTCACTTTTAATACGCATATTCCTCTGACGGCAAATTCGGGTTTAGAGGTTTGACAATATAATGTAATCACTAGACTCTTATTATAGTTTAAGGGGGTATGATGTTTTTACGCTATTGTGGGTTGCTAGTTATATGTGTTTTTTCGCTCAATGGGTTTGCCAGTGGGAGTACACCTGAGTCTTGTTTTGGTTTTAATAATCATAAAATTTATGATTATCTTTGTTCCCAATCTCATCCCGACGTTGTGATTCCTCACACTATCAGAGGCGAGACAGTTACCATAATTGGGCAAGCAGCATTTAAGTGGAATCAAATCACAAGCCTTATTATTCCAGATTCTGTCACTAGGATTGAACGCGAGGCATTTTTAGAGAATAAAATAGAAGGCAAAATTGTTATTCCTAATTCCGTTATTTGGATTGGATTCTCAGCATTTGAAGGCAACAGAATCCGAAACCTAGTCATTCCTGACACTAATATTTCAATTGGCCATAAAGCATTTGCAGATAATTTTATTACTGATTTGGTAATTCCTAATTCTGTTACAGAACTAGGAGCATATTCATTTTACGGTAATTACATTAGAAATTTGGTAATATCGAACTCAATGACAGAAATTAAATCTAGTACATTTGCACAAAATTATTTAGATAGTATTGTTATACCTAATTCCGTGAAATACATTGGTCAACGCGCGTTTGAGGGTAGTTTTATTTCTAAGTTAGAGATACCTAGTTCAGTTGAAACTATTGATGAGAGGGCTTTTGCTAGAAATAATCTCATCGAAGTTAAAATTCCAGAATCTGTTACTTCTATTAGAAGGGAGGCATTTTCAGGCAATGAGTTGACCCATATTGAAATACCTAAATCAATAAAAGTGATTGAGATCGGTACTTTTGCGAACAACTCTCTTACAGAGGTGAGAATACCAAATTCGGTTACAACTATCGAGTGGAGAGCTTTTGCAGGAAATCAACTTACACATGTCGAGCTGCCTGAGTCTGTTGAGTCTATTGGAACCTGGGCTTTCATGCTTAATCAGATCACGGATGTGATTATTCCTCATTCTGTAAAAACTATCGGAGAAGGAGCCTTCAGTTATAATCGTCTTAGGCAAATTGACATTCCTAATTCAGTAACTTCAGTTGGAAGAGATGCTTTCAAAAAAAATGAATTGAAGCATGTTGTGATCCCTGAATCAGTTGGTTGGATTGGGTATGATGCGTTTAAGTTGAATTTATTTTATGAAGTAAAGGTTCCTCTTAGAACAAATTTAGAACGTGATGATGTCTTTGATTCTAAAGTAACTGTAATTAGAGCCCCCTAAAAGATATGAAATCTTCAAAAGGTTTCAAGTAAAAATTGTACATACAGTAAATACAAATTTTACCAATAATACTTATTTTCTGGGCTGTTTTCTTTCTAAATCGCTCAGCATTTCTGACTATAGCCTTTATTAAATAAGGTACTGGTCTAAGCACGATCTCTTCTATAAAAGATTGGCCATTAAATCAGTTTGTTGTCAGTTTCTTGGTGAAATTTTCAAGTGATCCAAGGCCTCCAGAAATTTTTACTAATGCTTCCTTTTTTATGGTAGCAGATAAAACCTTGGCTCCACTTGATCCAATAATTACAGAAAAAATTATTGCAAGAAATATGTCAATTATTGCACGCATGATTAAGCCTTCCTTTTTTGTTCACGTTTGATAATGTCTTTAACCGTTGATGGATGCCATGACCCACCAAGCTTTGTTGGTATTTTTTTGTGGTTTAAATATTTAGAGATTTGAGTAAAATTATGACCGGCTTCTTTAAGAGCAACCATCTTGTCGATAATTTTTTGTTCGCCCTTGTGGGGGAGTCGTTTTCCACTTTGAAGTTTCTCTCCATATCTAAGAACAGGAGATTTTCTATTAACTTTCTCAATGCCCAGTGATCGTAAGGCATTACTTATTGAAGTGCGAGACCATTTAGTTTTCTTATGGATTTCATAGCCAGAAAGGTCTTTTTCTAAGTACAGTTTCCGCAAAAGCCCGCTATTTTGAATTGGTTTATTGAAGAAATGTGTTATAAAAATAGCTACATACGGTTCAGCGTCACAGAGTTCGTTTAGCTCTTCGCTGAGTCCACCATTGATAGTGGCGAACAGCTGGACGAACTCTGTTACTGTAAGTGTTCAAAAATACACAAGAAACAAAAGTTCGTTTAGCAACTCACCACTATGACCGGCCCATTTAAGTCGAACTTTGGTTCTATTAAAGATTGGCACTTCTTTTATAGAACTCTTTTGCTCTCAAGGGGTTGTTATTTCAGTTTCAATCTAGAAACTCTTTTTAACAGATTTTCGGCTTCATGTTGTTTTTTAGGAGGATATTAATCTGTGTTTGCTCCTAGAAAAAGTCAGGACCTTGTTTTCTAGAAGAAGATCCTGACATTTAATGTGAATATTTATTATTTCAAGAATACTTGCTTGCAAATGCTCTTTTTCCCTAGCTTATAAGGGTCTTCTTCACCTCTTTGCCAGGCATTAGTGCTTTCTTGAAGGGCAGATCGGTCTATAATAAACGATGGAATAGTGTATGTGACATACGACCTAACCTTATCCTTCCACTTCCCAAGAAACTGAAATATGTGCCAATTTCTTATAGAGTCTACTATTTTCAAAGAGTGATTATCAAACAGAGACATATGTAGAATTTAAGGGATTAGTAACAATATGAATATTCAATTTAAGAGAGTTAAAAAAATTATTCAACTACAACTTTGACTCCATATAATATTTTACTCATCACTTTTAATAGATTGAGTTTAGCTTTATAAAAAAAAGACCAGCATAAAGCTGGTCTTAGTATTTTTAAATGAGTCAATCCGCTCATGCTAGCGAGTCAAAAGCAGCCTTTGGCTGCGTCTTTTTGACTCGAGCACAACGGCTCTGCGCTCGTCAAAATGCCTTTGGCATTTTGGACGCGCGCCTAATCTTCTTCAGGTAGATTTTCAGCAAATCCTCTAAAAGAATTATTCATAACATACTTACGACTAGGAGTCTTAGGGTATGGATAATTTTTTTCTACATCATTATCTTCTTCAGTACCTTTGATTGCCTTAACTAGACTAACAAGACCACTGTCTTTTTTAATAACATAATTACTTTCTTTAGAAGTACTTTTAGAGATATTCCCAGACCACGCTAAATTTCCTTCAACAAGGTCATATACTTGGTAAGCAGTCTCAATACTTCTGTTTACTCTTGTTACCATTTGCTCAGGTCCTGTTACATTTCCTTGAGAATCAGTTGGAGTTCTTGTGTCACGATTCTTGGAAACATCATCACTTTCAACACGAGCAAAAACTACATATCTACGACATGTACGGCTGTTTTTGTAGAGCATAATGTCCTCTTGTCCAAGTCTTCCTTCTTCTTCAATCGCAGAGAGCATTCTTAAATAATTTTTTTTGCCAAGTTTTTTAACAACAAGTCCTGCGCTATTAACACTAAACATTGCTCTTTCTTCAATGATTTGATTTTTAAGAGCGTTGGCCAAAGAAATATTTTTCTTGTAATCAATTTTGCCTTCACCTGTAGCATCTACAACTCCAGCAACAATGATTTTTCCAGATTTAACGTTTTCAAAAGTAAAAGTTTCACTTTTTTTAAGGCCTTTAACTTTAGTCGCACAACCACTAAGTAGTGCTGCAGTCATTAAGCCTGTTAGTAATAATTTCATAATTCCTCCATTTATTATCTTTGGAATTATCAGTAATTAGTGATGAGATGGCAATCTCTTATTTAAAGCGAATTAATAATGTCAGATAAAACGCCTCAGCGAATAGATAAATATTAAACTTTGATTTGCCCACAGATCTTTCGTGAAAAGTTATAGGAGCCTCAACAAGCTTCACATTTTTCTTCCAAAGCCAGTACTTAAGCTCTATTTGAAAGGAGTAATGCCGGGACTTTAGTTTGCTGAGAAATTTTTTATCTAAATGTTTTGTGGGGATAAGGTTGAAGCCACTTGTAATATCTTGTACGGGGATTCCTAAAGCCTTTTGCACATACCAATTAGCCAGTCTTGAAATTGAGACTCTGAGCCAATGCCAATTACTCACTCGAATCCCTTTATTATAGCGAGAACCAATGACCATGGTATTTTTACTTTTATATTTTAGTAATTGCTTTAGATCATTTGGATCATGGGAGAGGTCTGCATCCATTTGAATAATAAAATCAAATCTATCTTGTTGCTTAATTATTTCAAATGCATTTTTATAGGCTGCCCCAAGTCCTTGCTTAGTCTTTCTTAAATGTATTTGAAGATTGGGATATTGATTTTTTAACTGATCCGCTTTATTAAAGGTTCCATCAGGTGAATTATCATCAACAATAAGAGCTGAGATTTCTGGATAAAGTTTAAAAATAGAGTGTATAAGCTCTTCAATAGATAATGCTTCATTATATGTAGGGATTACAATAATGACTTTATCTTCATCCATTATTTTCCGCATTTCCCACATGAATGTAATGATGACTTTCTAAATGTATCAATTGTTTTATAAAAAAGATCCGTGGCTTTTTTTCCCGCTTTGGTGTCCAGGAGCCAAAGGTACTTTTTAGCCTCTGGTAGAGATTGTAAAATATAATTTATTGCTTCTCCGGCACATAGAATATTTCTATCAGGGTCAAGAAGGTGAAGAGTTTCAAGACAATCATCTTGATTTAAGTTTGGAAAGAGATCAAAAGTGGTATCTTCTCTTGCACTCAAAAAACCAAATAAATTCTGATGATCCATACGCTCAAGTGCAAGTTTAAACCTTTTACACAGTTCACATTCATGGTCGTAGATAATAATTGTTCTTCCTTGATTCATGATCGTCCTATTTAAAAAGCACCTAATTGCTCCCAGTAGTTTCTATATCGTTTATGAACGCTATCAAATAAGTTGCCGGTCTGGTCTTGGTTAACAGTTGTTGGAGCAATAGCATTTTCATTTTGATAACTTAATACGTCTTGATCCTTAGTTGTATTCCTGAGTCCTATAAGAGGTAGTGCCGACCTTTTTGATCCTGAAGAGCGTTTTAGTGATCCACCAGTTGATCCAGTTATATCTGTTACAGGTTTTTTCTCTTTTAATTCTTCAAGTATTTTTTGTCCATCAGGTGTAAGAGGAGTTGTCGCTAATTGGCTCGCAAGATTATTAGGGATTCCAGCCTCTTTTAAAAGATTAAGTGATTCAAGTTGGTCAGAGTTTAAACCTGTGGCTGCTTCAATATTATTATCTGATTGTTCTAAAACTTGTACTTGATTTGAGATAGACTTATCTAGTGGAACTTGTTTTCCAGATGCAAGAGCAGCAAGACTATTTACTTGACTAGAAAAACCAGCACTAGAGTTTTGAGCAAGGTTATTGTTAAGCACAGAATCAGCACAAGTATTATTTTGTCTACAAGTACAGTTTGCATCATAGAGCATATTTGCATCAACACATCCAAGAGCATTGTCGGTACAGTAAGTAGTATCGTTTTCAGTTTCAACTTGAGAACAGTAGCAATTAGTTTCAGTTATAGGATTACAATCGCCCTTGCCAGGTAGCGAGTCAGCAATGTCTTTTACAATTTTTTCATATTCTTTTTGGTTTGATCTTCTTTGATTATAGAACCAAGTTAAAAAAGCTGCAGCTCCAATTTTCATATAAGTATTTTTGCTAGCATTACCTAGACCCATAGAGGTTTGAACTAGTATGGTATAGCAGGTTGTTGTGGCGGCCCAACCAAGAGCTTCAATTCCAGCTGTTTTAGCTCTGGCCTTGTGCGAGCGGGCCTTTTGGTAGAGAGTTTCTTTTTGTGCAACTGTAGGGCCAGGCACATTGGCCTGAATTCTTTGTTGGCTAGATGTTTGTAAGGCCTGTGCTGCAATTGTTGTGGCCAAGGGAATATAGCGACAATAATCATGTTGTTCCCCTTGTTCAGTCTTAGTAGTCGTTTCAGGTTCTGTCTTTGGAGTTTTAGATTTAAGCACATCTTGAGTCAGTCCAAAGAGTGAATACATTTGGGCCACTGTTGAAAAAATCATATCACCAGTTTTACCTAGTGCCGTTGCAGATTCTCCGCGACAGGCTGCTTTGGATTCATCATTAGCGTTGCATTTTTTCTCCATCTCTCTTTGGATATAACCTGAGTGGATATAGTTTTCTGTCATTTCTTGTTTTTGGAGACTGGCCTGAGCAGCTTGCTGAAAACTATTATCTTGAGCATGGCTTTGTAAGCTCATCACAATATTGCAAAGGGTGATAAAAAAAGTTATGTTGAATAAGGTTTTTAAACGGCTCATTTCTTCCACTAATTTTGGACTTAAGTGCTTAATATTATTAATATTAGCATGAGTTAGAGAGAGTTCTTAGAGTGGGTAAAAATAGTGCTGGATTAACTAGTATTTTCAATAACTTAGAGAGCTTATTGAAAATGACTACTGCGCCATCAATTATTGTCATAATTAAGTTTGAAGAGGATTAATGAAAAATAAAGGCATCGTCCACACCCAAGACCATGAACTTTCCCACTCTATGGCCCATTATCTGCTAACTATTCATAAGTTAAAGGAAGCCAAAGGCTACGCTAGAGTTACCGATATTGCTAAAGACCTTGGACTTACAAAGGGTTCAGTTTCTACGGCCCTTAATAATCTAAAAAAGAAAGGTCTTATTAAAGAAGAGGATGATAGCAAGTTTCTCTTTCTTTCTCGATCAGGTCATGAAGAAGTTCATAATATTTTAAGCTCTCGCACTTTACTGTATTATTTTTTAAGGGATTTCTTATCTGTTGATGATGATCTTGCTCATAAAGATTCGTGCTTGATGGAACATTTAGTTAGTGAAGAAACCCGCGAGAAGTTATTTTCTTTTATGAAGGCCCTCTCTGTAAAGGACACTGATAAGAGAATGAATGTTTGTAATAATTTAAGTGTAGCTACAACATTGGACTTTTCTAAATATGAAAACTTTGAAGAGTTTCAAGAGGATCAAAAGGGTGACTCTTACCTCACTGTCTAAGTTAGCCTTAGCTCTATTTTTTCTTCAATCAAATCTTTTCGCTACGACGTTTTGTTTTGATCAACGTCACTCTGATAAGAAAATAAAAAATGTTGTTAAAGATTTTCTTCATCATAAAGATAAAGCTGTCTATCTCGTAAATACTCATTGTCTCGATTTTGAAACCAGTTCAGAAGCTCGGGCCACCAT
>CAYGJN010000041.1:0-20495 GCA_964350135.1 uncultured Bacteriovoracaceae bacterium
TATTTTGAACAGCCATTTTACTCCGCTCTTCATAAAGAAGTTGTGAAGCAAATTTGTAAGAACTCTAAAGCATATTTTTAAAACGGTTCGTCTACGTATTCGCACGAGTGTTATAGATGCTGGACGAACCGTTTTTCAGTTGAGTGATTTTAGACACTTATAAGATTTGGTTCGTCCTAGAAAAATGGTGGAGGTGGTGTAAGCCTAATAACTAAATGAAATTGTTGATATAAAAGTCAAAGTAACTACAAAGTACTACAATACCTTAAATTTTTAGCTTAATTTTGTGCCTTGGTGAAACACCATTTTCCACGATGAATTATCATTTAACCAAATTGAATTTCGAAAGGATTTTCTTCCCAAAGATTCAGTTTTATAAAAAACTTGTATAACATTATCAGCAATCTCTCTAAGCTCAAAATCATACGACTTCACTTCATATGCTTCTTCATTAGGAAGTCGGTTTAGTATATCATTTTTAGTATATGAGTTTCCCGATGTTCCGATTTCAAAAAAATCATCCGAAAGAAGCACATTTAACTTTTCTGCATCTGTTCTAACTTCATTTTTATGAAGTTCAGTTTCTAACTTAATAATTGTATTTTTTAATTCTTCGTTCATCGAAAAATATTAACAAGAAAGATATGACTCAACAAGTTGTGGCAATGGAGGTGGTGATTATACATTTAAGTATTTTAAAATATTACTATATTACTTAAATAGTCCTTCGAAATTTATAGCATCCATTCCAGGCTTGGTAATTACATCTGGCTGAAGTCCAATCTTATCAATATTACGATTATCATTATAAGCGTTGTATTTTGAGGCGATTCCAATATTGATTTTAGATTGAGGCAAAATCAAGGTTGATACATTCCCAAAATGGTACTTACCAGCTGTATTCTCTCCGTAAAATTTTGCATTCGGGTGCTTAGCTAGAGCCTCTAATGAACTTTCGCCGCTAGATCCACATTCTCGATCTGCAAGTATAATAATTTTACCTTTATACATATTATCACCAAAAGGTATTGATTCTTGATCCCATGTATAGACTCGCTCTTTGGGAAGTTTGCCACTTATAGACGATTCAAAAAGCTTATCCCTCTCAGCTAGATAATCAACTACATAGGATGGAACAGTCTCTTTTCTAAGTTCATAGTTAAGCTTAGCAATATTGAAGTTATTTTTAGATAGAGCGATAGTTTCGGGACTTAGGTTCTCAATCGTTTTATCCCAACCAGGTGTGACTTCTCTGTCTTGTAAAAGTTCAGCTAGTTTGAATCCAAAAGTATCGTCGCCTCCTCTATTCCCTCTTAAATCAATGATCACTTCATCAAATTTCAATATTGTTTTTACTTTCTCAATGAAGCCATTCCAAACTGGATCTTTTGAATTTGGGAAACTTATTATTGATATGAACCCTACCGTTCTTCCATTAATTTTTTGCGGACCTACAAACCAAGTTTTAGTATTTGATTTGTAATAATTAGCTTTATAGTTTTTTCCAACTCGGCCAATTCTTTTAAGCCATTCACTTTGTTTTCCACAAAGCTTCCCTCTAGCTCGAACTGTAAGGTGTCCATCTGGAATTTCCCAAAGAGCATCACCAACTATTTTGCAAAATTCATTCTCAGTTAACTTTATATTTTTTTTGATATCTTCTAAACGCTTGAACATCGTTTGAATTAAATTATTTGAGATATAATTACGAGCTCCATAACCGTTATCCAAAGCATAAATAAGCAAGTCTATATCTTTTTTAATATCATCCGACTCTAGCTGCGACTTTGGTTTCCTGTAGAAATCTTCTTTTTTGAATACTAAATCATCGGGAGAAAATGAATGTTCATCTCTTTTCCAGGTCGAACATGAAGTTAGAAATACCAAGCAAACTAAAAATATAATTCTCATAAGATTGATATTACATAACAACCTATGACTCATCAAGTCGTTGTAATGGAGGTGGTGGAAGCCTCATAACATAAGGAAATTATTCGTTGAATTTTGAAAGTAACTACAGATTACTACAAATGGATTTTTTTTAGCTTAAAAGTTTCTTCATTTGAAAGTTGCCCTCGCCTTCTGAAATCTTAACAAAGCCATTTCTTTCATAAAAGCTTATGGCCCTTTTATTATTCTTTCTGACGTTGAGGTAATATTCATCTAAATTAAATTCAGATTTTACACGCCCTTCTGTATGACTCAAGAGTGCCTGAGCACAACCTTTTCCTCTATAACTTTCTTCAATTAAAACCCAACATAGCCAAAGTGACATATTCTCTTTTCTTAATTGAAGAGCTGCGTGTCCTATTACCTTTTGGTTATATTTCAATAGATATGAAGTTGTAGGGTTTCCAAGTTCAAAAAAATTCAACCAATCATTTTTATCAAATGGAACCTTTGCGGATGGATTTACCATCTGCATTTCTTCATTCGATTTTAAAGTATTTTCAAAAAAACTTAGATCTCGCACAATGTTTTCTACAAACTCATAATTCATTATAAAAATGTATCATACGAGATCATTGGACGTCATCACAGATCACTGGAGATCATCGAAGTGGTGGAGGTGGTGGGAATCTTTCTTCCCGCTCGTAACCTCCAGTTACTCGCCCCAGAGACGGGGCCGTTCACTAAATCAAACTTCCTGTTTGATTTGCTCTATCAAAATACTCCCTCATCAGTCGCATTTTGACAAAGCCGCTCTCTCTTTTCGATTCCCACCTTCACTAAACCACAATGAAGCAAATGGGAGCAAGGCTTGGCCCCAAGTCGAGTGAGAACGAAGGAGTTTATATAAAAATAAATGACTGAGTTTGAATCGAAGATTTGGGGCCAATGCTTGCCCCATTTCATTCATTGTGGTGGAGGTGGTAGACTTCATCCCCGCCACTATCAACTGTAAAATTTCAATGGATAACTATAAAGACGATTAACCGACTACGCGCGTAGGCTTTTAATAATTATGTCAACTCACCTGTTTAAGGGAACGTTTGAGCAGCTCAAAATAATGACAAAAATTCCGATCAGTTACCTAGAAAATCCAAGGACATTGAGGATCAAAAATGGCAAAAAAATCAAAGAAAGCAGTAACATTAAATTCACTAGAAGAACTTTATACATATCTTTATGACTGGGCCCAAAACAATGAAAATGTTGAGAATATAAAAGGCAGAGAAAACTGTCTAAATCAAAACATAACCTTTCCTTTTAACTATGAAATGAAGATGGTGGTATTCTCCCTTCATGCTGACACAACTAAAGCTGCTGTAAACAGATTTCTTGATGTGGCTGAAGGCCAAAGAATACTAAGCACTTGCTTTGAAGTTGGAAAAACTAAAAAGGGTGATAGATTAGCACTAAGGGTTTATCAGTCTAATAATAAAGAAAAATCAATTAGCGGGTGGTATTGTTACGATTCAGCGCAAATAGATAAGAGTGCTGCATGAGCTCAAATCTGGCTCAAAAACTCCCCATAGAAGAAGAGAGTTTTAAAACTCTTGAAGAGTACATCATAAGTGATGCCGAGAGACTTAATAAGCAATATGGTGTCGACACTCCTGATGCAATTTATGCTTTAAAAAAATTAGTTATAGTTGGAAAAAATACGAAATATTCAGAAAAAATAAGTCAACTGGAAATAGACCAACCTCCTGTTTATAGCCTTTCATTTGATGATACATTTAATATCCCTAAGGAAGTAATTAAGTCTTCTGAACTCCACAAGTTAAAGGATGTGGTTCTTAATACTTTGAAGTCAAATAATATTGATCAAGTTCTCGATGATAAAAATAGGCTGCAATCTATAATTGAGGACCACAAATTTGTTACTGCTTACGATCCAAAAGAGACCCAAAAATCAACTATAAAAAATATTAAAGAAGCCCAATCAAAGAAGCAAACGAACCTAGTTTTAACAGGCATCGCGCCTATTAGGACCAATGGAGAGCCAAACACTGAAATCATTTTTCGTAAGGTTCAATCTGAACTACAGAAGTTTAATCTGAACCTTGAGTTTCCAAATGACATGGATGAAGAAGAGGTTTCTAGAATCAGAGAAGGCTTCCTTGAAGTTAGAAATCAGATAATCGATTATTGGTACAACAACGGAATTTCAGACTTAACTCCAGTACTAAAAATTATTGAAAATACAGAGCTTCTATCTAAAGAAGATGGGAAATTAATACTTTCACTTGAGAAGCAAACAAATCCAAATGTTTATCAGAGTCACTTTAGTGACACACGCCTATTCTCAACAGGAGGGTTTCATTCCTTATTTACTTTCTTAATCGAACATATATCAAAGTTTCAAGCTGCAGAAGCACAAAATACTTCTTCGTATTTAGAGAGTGATCTGAAAGATAACTTTGAAAACTACAAAACCCTTTATTCTTATTTTGAAGGCGAAGATAATAACTTTAACACAACCTCTTTTTACTTCTATACCATCCTCTTAAAAGACCATAGTTTATTACAAAGAATTGTAAGCCTTGGAGAAGAGACAATCTCTAAGAAAATTGAACTACAAAAATCGCTAGTAGCGAGAGTAAATGAATTCTTATCAAAACAATATAACGATGTTCTTTCTAACAAGTACCTTCATTTCATATTTGAAGAAGCTAAGGATAGAGCAACCAAGAGAGCAAGAGCCATACGAGAATTCGTTCATACAGAGAATTTTCAAAGAGTCGCATTTCTTGGTAAGGACTATAAATTTGGTCAAAAACAGTCACTCATAATAGAAGCTCTTTTTGAGCACTTTAAAAACTCTTCCGGAAATGAAGGCCTAACAAAGGACACTCTATTATCACTGGCTGAGTCTAAGTCTAAAAAGGCCAATATGAGGGAGCTTTTTAGAAGTAATGGCCGGCCCCATCCCATATGGGGAACTATCTTGAAGTATGATAAAGAGCTTCAGACCTATAAACTTGATCTATTGAATTACGTTTAATTACCTGAGAATAATCCCAAAATATCAAATATTGTAGCTCCTAACCCATTAATATTGTGGGCTTTTTCCCAATTATGGAGTTTTCAAAGACTTAGCTCTTTCTTCGCCCCATCTCTGTCCTCCCCAGAATCTGATTATGGGTTCAAGGAGTGAGATTAGATTAATTTAACTCTCATTTAGAAGCTTTTTCACTCCCCGCTTTTAGATGAGAAAGGGGCTCCACCATGAGCACAAAGAAAGAAGAACTGAGGGAGATTGAGATCAAGGATCTATTAGGCCTTGAAGAACTTGAAGGTAAGTTTAAATTTAAGCTTCGAGATGAAATCAAAGATGAGGTTATCTCTGATTACCAAGAAATTTATGAAGACGGCGAGAATGAATTACCACCAATAGTCGTCTTCAAAAGAAATGATGGGAAGTTTTTAGTCGCAGATGGAAAGATTAGAGTTGAAGCCTCTAAGTGGGCCAACAAAAACACAATCAAAGCGATTATTAAAGATGGTTCAAACGAAGAGATCATTCTTGAAGCTATTAATCGAAACATTGTTCAGGGCCAATCCTTAACACATAAAGAGAAAAGAAGATGTGTTAAGAAAGTACTTGATTTAGATTGGTCTAAAAACAAATCTGATAGAGAAATTGCTCGTTTTTGTAACGTTTCAAACCATCTGATTAGATCTGTTAAAGAAAATGTAGCTACTAATAAAAAATATGTTCAAAGAAGTGATACTAAAAACTATACTTCTGAGCAATTATCAAACAATCCTGAAGCTTGTGTAGAGTACATTAGTATTTATTCTGATCTTTTTAAGTATCTTCTGGATGCCTATCTCGTAATCTTAAATGATCAAAGCACAAACTATGAATTGTCTGTTGAGTTAACGCAAAAACTGCAAAACATTCTAGATGTTCATTACAGCAAATTAAACATTACAACTTTAAACAAAAAGGGAGCTTAAGATGAAAACTTTTAACTATGTTTCTTTATTTAGCGGAATCGGTGGATTTGAGAAAGGAATTGAAAACTCAGGTGTAAATTGGAACTGTGTTGGATATTCCGAAATAAATCATGCATCGCTAGAAATTTATAAAAAGCATTTTCCAGAGCATAAATCTCTGGGGAACGTAAAAAACCTAAACGCTCAATATCTAAAGAATCTTGAAGTCGATTGTGTAGTTGGAGGATTCCCATGCCAAAGTTGGAGCCAAGCTGGAAAAAGGAAAGGCTTTGGAGACGATAGAGGTATGTTGTTTTATAATGTACTAGACGTCATTGAAGCCTCAAAGCCAAAAGTAGTATTTCTTGAGAATGTAGAAAACTTAGTTCGTCATAACTATGGTCGTTCATTACAAAGAATTGTAAGAATGATTTCTGACCTAGGTTACGACGTAAACTGGGAGGTACTAAATACAGCTGATTTCGGTATACCACATCGTAGAACAAGAGTATTTTTTGTAGCATTTAGAAAAGATTTAAAAGTATCAAACTTCGAATTTCCTTTAATGATCGAATCTAAAAAAGAGTTCTCTTTCTATGACTTTCTTGAAGAATTACCCCCCGAATATGTTTACTTAAACAAAGAAGAGTCATTAAAGATGAAGGGATGGGGTACTCAAAATGGGCATGGCGGTTATATCTCTGATAATCGAATATATAATTGCATAACGGCCTCATATAAGAAAGATCATGGAAATTCGATGAAATTCTTAAGAAGTAATGGAAAGCTAAGTTGCTTAAGTCCGATTGAAGCTGAAAGACTTCAGGGTTTTCCAGACAATTGGACTGAGATTAATGGAGTTTCTTTTGAAGATCGATATAAATCTTTAGGTAATGCTGTATCTGTACCTGTCATTAAAGAAATAGTTTTAAAGATTGAAGATTCTATCAAGAGTGATAGCAAAGATGGAGCAAATTTACTGTTGGTAAAAGAAGATGTTGCTTAGATTTTATAAGGGCCAGTTTAATCGCTGGCCCTTTTCTAAATTGGGAATATTCCCAAAATACTCCATATTACATGCGTGCACTCTACTAGATCTCGATATAATTGAGTTAGAGTGCTTAACCACAAACTACAAATCACAGGAGAATACTGATGCCCCAATTCAAAAAATGTAACAGTTGCAAGGAGTTACTCAGCTATAACCAATTTGGAGAACTAAATTCATCACCAGATAAATACAATCCAACGTGTAAATGCTGTAAGAACTATATAAGAAGAAAGTCTTATCAAAAAAATAAAGATTCCGACGAAGAAACAATTCAAAGAATTCCTCTGCGAGTCCATAACTATAATCATTTAGTGAACTTGATAAACGAAAATGAAATTATGTCAGTAGAGCTAAATGCTCAAGACGTAAACAGCCACACGAATTATAAGATAAAAATTGAAAAAGATGAACAGGCGTATTCTCAGAGCATCAAACAAGAAGATAATCTTATCAAGGGCGTCTACTTTCCTGTTGGAGTCAGGATTGACTATTTCTTTGACTATCTTCAAGAGTCATTATTTGAACAAAGTATAAAAATTATCGATTAAATGAGTTTCATGTGGTGGGAATATTCCAACTATAGAGTCAACAGTTCAATTCATAAGTTGATTCTTTGTTTAACTACTTGATATTCTAATCCATTGATAAATTTCTTCATTTCTCCACTTACGAAGATGTAACAATACGACAATATAACAAAGTATAGTTACCTGGAGGAAAGAATGGCCGTTACACCTGAGAAGATATTATCTGAGTCCCAACTAAAAACGTTAATAAATCGATTAAAATCAGAAAGAGACAAGGCCCTCCTATCGATAGAAGCCAATCCAGACAAAATGTTACCCAGAGACTCCAGAATAATCCTCGAACACGGCTTATTTTCACTTATAGCAATGACTGGACTCAGAATTTCGGAGGCACTACAGCTGAGATATGGAGACCTAGGATCAGATTATATTATTATCAGAAAGGAAATATCTAAGAATAAGAAAACAGGACATGTTTACTTTGGCAATAAAACTAGAAGTTTATTAGATAACTATATTTCCATCAGATCAGCAAAGAAAAATTGGCCAGATAATGACTATCTATTTCCATCTAAATCAAGATCTGGTTTTATTACTCGTAGCTACGCTTTCAGAAGATTCAAATATTGGCTCAATGTCTGTGGACTACCCAATTATTTATCTCCACATTCTCTCAGACATTCCTATGCAACCACATGCCTGGACTCTGGATTAAGTCTCGCTTTTGTGAGAGATCAGCTAAGGCATAGTTCTATCCAAGTAACTTCTGTCTATCTCTCAGTAACTAAAGAAAATCGAGAAAAGGTAAAGAATCTATTCTAATAATGTAAAACTTTTTATTCATTCGACATAATTAGATTAGTAGCAATTTTTTATTGTGATTACTTACGAACTATAGAAAAGAATAATTTACATATAGCTGAAAGAATTTAATCCAAGCTACTGAAACCAAAGATAAAATTAAAGGCCATAACTATAAAGGCCTAAGATCCTCTATTGAGAATACATAACGAATAAGGAGATTACGATGAGTCAAATAAACCCAGAGTCTACCATATCAGAGTCAACATCTAACTGTGAAGCTGATACTCCATCAAGCTTAGATCTTGAGAGAGAGTTTCAAAATCAGACCTTTAAGAAAGGTCCTTATCTATTCCTTCTATCTAGGACGCAGAATGAGTACGAAAGAGTCAAAACCTTAAAGAGAAGAGAGCTTTTAGCTGAACAGTGTGATTCATCCTTTCCTGTTTTATCTGATGATATTCTCCAATTCCTTTACACCACAGGAAGAGATAACTATGAATCATACTGCAGAGACAACTACAAAGGTAATGGATTTGATAAAACCTATAGTGAATTACAGTTCTTCGAAAACCTTGAGAAGATCAAGCAAGACCTACCTATCCTTAAGGATGTCGAAATTATTCCCACATCTAGTTCCGAATCAAAGAGGATGTCTACTGGTCCCTATGTGCCGGACTTTATCTTCTTTGGGCTAAGTAGAAATGGATGCTCGCTAGTCACAGTTGAAGTCGATGGAGAATATCATTTTGACTATAAAAAGTCCTTGAAAGACAAGAATAGGGACGATGACCTGAGATCAATGAAGATAGACACTATTCGTATTGAGAATAAATACATCAATGACCTGGATATTCTTAAAAAGATTTTCAATGACGTTTCTATGATCAACATTACCGATAGAAAGGACCAGCTGGACATCATCAAGAGAAAGATATGGGTTAAAACTATAGTTAACTTCTTATCATTGAAAGAAATCGAATGCCTCATTTTGGAAAAGTTCCAAGTTGAACCCAACCTCATTAATGAATTCCACGCTCTTGTTAAACTTCCCAATTGTCCAAGAGACATCAAGAGTGAGTATAAAGTGTGGAAAAACAATCTATAGATTCATATGTAATCCAATCACTTATAGTTAAGATTTATTGCGTCTTTTTCTATGAATTCGCTATAAAATATGTGGATGAAGATTTACAAATATTATTTAAAATCTAAGAGTTCCAACGATTCACTTTTCATTGGAACCTTTAGTCAAATGAATCCGTCTCGTGATATTGATGATTCTTTTGTTGATTTCATTGTCATGCAAGACTTCGATGAATTCTACTTAGAATTAGCCGAATGTGCTATTCATCAGCTTAACTTTATTGTTGTGGGGGTTGATGAAATGAACGAAGAGTCCACATTGCTAGAGTATGATCAAGAGCTTTCTTCGTATTTCGGAAGAGAAACTACAATGAAATACTTTGGAATCCAGTTCATAGCTGCAGCTTAAATTCATTTGATTAAATAAAATCTAAAAGCCCTTCGATACCAAGCATTTGTGCACCCACTTTTTAACTCCCTTGGGTCCCATTTCACGACAAAATAAACCATGCCCCACGAATGAGACGGTTGTCTCAGTCATGGAATATAACTATCACCATTCGGACATGTGTCCGACAATGGAGGGTATGGAAATTAAATTGCAAGAAGTACTCAATAGAGAGATGAAGAGTAGAAATGAATCAGTGAGAACCATTAGTAAGGAGACCGGTATTCCTACATCTACTCTTCACAACTGGATTCAAGGAGTTCTTCCCAGTGCCAAAAATATTCATTTCTTAGATCGACTTGGGGAATACTTCAACATTTCTATTTCTGTCCTATTGTTCAACAAGGAAGATAGCCGTGGTGGGGACGACATTCTGTTTTCATCGACATTTGTGGATGGCCCAAACAGATACAAAATTATAATTGAAAAAGAAAAACGATAACGGGGAGACTAAAAATGAAATTCATATCACAAATACTACCAATTCTAATGATCATGTCATCTTGCTCATCATTAAAACATGCATCCGCAGAAACTAGCGACAAAGTATTTCCCAAATTCTTCAAGGAAATTGATAGTGGAAACCTAAAGAAAGCGAGAGAAGTCTTAAAAGATAATGAAGCCGGAATGAGTCCAGGAGGATTCAACATAAAGTTTAGAGGGCAAGAACGTAACATATTCTCAACCCTAGGTAATAGAAAGCATGACTACAAAAACTTTATAAAACGACTCGTCATAATAAAGTCTTGTTCAACAAAAGATAATCCAAAGAGGTGCTACGAAAACAATGTCCAAAGCAAAATATCTGACAAACGTCAAACAGGTAGGAGATACATAAGGAAATCGCTTTCTTCCCTTTGTGAAGATTATTGTATGAAATCTAGTGGTCACGACGAGGCTATTTGTGTGCTCCTAGGTTCTCCGACAGGTCGAGCTTGGAAACCTGGACAAAGTTTTAAAAATAAAGTGTGTGGTAAATAGAATGAAACACCTAATAATTCCCTTGCTGTTAATTAGTTCACTTTCCAATGCAAGCGAAGTGATAACTAAGGTCTTTGACCAGGCAATATCAAACGACTACAAAGCAGCGTCTCTTATTCTTGATGAAAATCGAGATAAAATTAAGGTACAAGACGAATTTGGGGATACTGTCGATAAATATGATGAAATAAGACAGTTGATAAAGAATCTTAAGAGACAATCTGAATTATGTCTTCACATTTCATCTAAAACACCCACTTCAGAAAACTTAGGCATTTATAAATCATACAGAGACCGCATCAAAAATGATTGTTCTATCAATGGAAAACTGGGGATTCTATATAAAAACATTAATAATACATACAAGTATGATAAGTTCCTCAAGAAAATTAAAAAACTTGATGGCTTGTTAGCTGAGCTAGATTCAAAAATAACAAAACTCCAAGCGGAGCAAGATAAGGAAATTAAAAAAGCAAAAAACTATCCCGGCTCTATTCAAGAGGCGCTCGATAAGGCCTGTACTTCACAGAGAGTGCTAGATGTTAATCACAAAGTCATAGCTAAAGAGAAGGCTGCTGCCAAAATAAGTGGATATGAGGACAAAAAGAAACTATACCAAGCAGGGCACGCGATACGTATCTTTTCTAAACAAATAGAAAAAGATAAAAAACTCTACTACAAAAAAGCTAAGAGAAAATGGTCCTCCAGTTTATGTAAGTAACTACTTCTGTTTAATAATGGTATTATTCTAGCCCGAAGTATGTGCTTCACCCCAAATACACGACATAATGATTTTAAGAGAGGTCATTATGAATGTAGAAAAAAGAAAAAAGACTGATGGTAGCATCTATTTTTCCTTCACCAGGTGGGATGGAAAGAAGAAGATTAGACTCAAGAAATCTGAACATCCTTATTTTGACAATTATGAAAGTGCTTTAGAATGGGCTAATGCTAAATCAGCAGAAGAAGATACCATGAGAATTAGGGCCATGAAGAGATTGGAGTGGCAAACCCGTTTCTATAATTTTAAAAAGATTTCCAAAGACTATATTGATAGCTGTAAAAGAACTCAGCCTAACTCATGGAAAGGTACACAGTATTACCTTTTCAATTATGTCTTACCTTATTTCTTAAACAAGATGGGGCAAGAAAACGTTAACAACTGGTATATCAATTACGAAAACTATAAAAACTGGCTCGAAGACGAAGCAACAACAATTACTCATCCAAAAAGACCCATTTCATATTCTTCTATGAATCATTGTATTAAGACCTTAAACACATTTTCTAGCTACCTAGTTCGAAATGGACTATTAGACCCTGGAAACATGTACAAGGTAACAAGTTTTGGAGTAGATAAACTTAACGAAAGAGATGCAGATGACCTGATCAACCTAGACGAATTTCAATTTATATATAAACGTCTTCAAGAGTTGAGTTCAAAGGTGGCGATCTTCTATCAAACAGCTTACTTCACAGGAATGCGTTTCAATGAAATATTTGGCTTATCAATGAATAATCTTTATCTTGGAAAAGTTGAGGATAGTACATTTTGTAAAGCTCTTGAAGATCACGGAATAGATTGTTTCGGCTATATAGTTCTTGAAAGTCAGCCAGCTCACAAAACAAGAAAAAGAGAGGAGGATGGATCTATTAAACGAAAACCGCTTAAATCCAAAAAGAAAATTGAAGAGAAAAACAACCGAATCATCCCAATTATCGACAAAGAACTCTTTAACAACTTAGCAATGCTCTATAAGGAGCAAGAAAAGCTACACCAGAAGCGCACATTTGGTCCAGATCGCAACGATTATTTGCTTTTCGATGAAATGTCTACATCACTGCCCAACAGGGCATTAAAAAAGGTTTATGAAAAAACGAATTATAAACATAAATCATTTCACTGTTGTCGACATTCAAGATGTACAGAGCTAGTTGGCACTACCAGAGATATTGTTTTGACAAGAATGTGGCTGGGGCATACTCGTCAAGAGGTCACAGATAGATACATCCATATCTACCAAAGATCTGTTAGAGAGGCGAAAAGGAAAGTGCAGAAGATAGACTTTATCGAGTAGCTTGATTACTTACTGGAGGCAAGCTTCATCACATACGCATAAAGACCTGCTCGATTTCCATAGTCCTCTTTCTTGAATTCCTCAAGAAAATCAAACCGCCAATGCTTATTGCCTGGAGATGGAGGAACAATAATAAAGTCCTTCAAGTCGCTAGAGACGACTTTAATTAAAGTCTCTTTCTTCGTATCAGACCTCAAGGCTACCTCAAGAGACTGGCCTATGAAATCTATCTCAAACGAACTATAGGGAATTCCATTTGGCTTATCACCATTGCTTCCATCAAGGTAGAGCATATCAGGGTTTTGCTCAATCCAAGAACTAAGCTCACTTCTAAACTCTTCATAGCAACTAAATTTCTTTTGTTTCATAGAGACCTATTCGGGAAAATGGCAAAAAAATCCAGTTAATTTTCAGGAATATTCCCAGGCATCACTACTTAACCGCCCGTAATTACACTAATTCCACATTGCAAAAAAACATGTATTCCGCCCCAGCTGTGCCCTCCAGCCATTGAGAACATGGTTTTAACAGGAGGGATGATTATGAATATGTCATTTGAGAGGAAGATTAAATTTTTAACTATCACCAAGGGCACTAAGAACAACAGGCCTAGAAATGGAAAAGTAAAGGTCTACACCAAGGCCGAAATCAAAACACTACTAAACAAGCAATAACAGAGGGGGCAATCACGCCCCTTCCCAAACAAGGAGAATAATATGGTTACAAATGCAACGAAGATCATAGGGCATGTGGTCCTAGAATTTCTAGAGTTCGATGAGACTATTACGATCAACAAAATTATCGAATACTTCATCGAAAGTGAGTTCTTCACATATCTAGAAGGAGAGAGCGACCAAGACCATGAGTCTAGAATTACTGACATGGTCGAGTCATCACTTCTATCCATCGCCGGCTTTGGTAAAGACAATTGTTACGGAACTCCCCTCGTCGAACTCTATTCGCCCGACGTCGATAGAGTTTCTTTAGGGATGTCGATAGTTTACAAAGATCCACAAACGAGGAAAAAGTTTCACGAAGCAATGTGGAGATTAACGGATGAACGTCTCACGGAAAGGGCAAACATCTGCAACAACTAAATACAGTATCGAGGCCGGGAATATTCTCGGTCTCCTTCCGAAGTGCCGCCCCCCGCCTAAAAAAGGTACCATACAACTGCTAAGTTCACTATACCCCTGGCCTAGGCTATATACAATATAACCTCATGATCTAGCGCCTAATAGTCTGGGTACAACTCTTTCCAAAAAGGCTTCTTAGGAACTTCACCCTTCTTATTCGCCTCCACTAAGTATTCTCTATAGCCAGCTTCTAACAGCTTTTCTCTTTCTGAAATATGGTCCCTACAATCATTCTTACCACTTATACTTCCGTTTACTCCCATCATTGTGTTTTTTCTCCAAACACCACCATAAAAAACGACATCAAGCATATCTTTTACGCCTGACTCCATCCCTTGGTATATGGAATCAAATGCGAGACTTCCAGCTGTTACCATTAACCTAAGCCCATTTAGAATATTTTCTGCCCCTTCAAAAGCTGTTTCAATTTCTTTCAAGGTAACGAGTTTGAATCCCTCTTCAAGGTCATCTTCATATTTGTGGGCACGATACTTATCTCTATCATCAAACACTCGCATCATGACATCGTCCAAATCCTCGGCTAGCTTTTTCATATCTTCAGCATTAACAGTGCAGTTTTTTCTGTTAAAAAAGCCAGGTAGTAACTCCTCAATTAATTCCTTTTGGCCATTATTCATACGATCAAAGTAGTTCTTCTTCATTCGCCGTTTATCTTCTTCAATTTGCTCCTCTGTTGGCTTGTAATTCAAATACTGAGTTGTTCCTTCAGGGTAGTCTGAGGTCTGAAACCGGTATCTTTTAACATCGGAAAGACATGATGCTGCGATTTTGTTAAAGAAGTTCTTTCTCGTTCCACTTCCCCAAGAAGCAAAGTCAACGATAAGAGAATCCATTACAGATTGATTAAGTTCGGCAATTGCCCTATTGCTAATCACATAAAATCCCTCATCGGAAATGAATTCATTGAGCCTCTTATCGATAGCTTTCATATAAAAGAACTTCTGCTTAATCATCAATAAATTCTTTGATTGGAGTTCTAGATAATCAATAAAACTGTATTCTTTCTGCATAATTAAGACCTATTCTATTCAAGTTGGAACTACTCTAGTCAATTCTTAAATCCAACGTCGAACATTGTGTTTATAACGACTATACTCTTTTCCAAACTTTTTTAACAAGATTCTCTCTTCTGGTATTATTTGAAAGTAATTCATATATGATATGAAAAATGGAACAGTTAATAGAGAAGCAACATTTCCTAAAAAACATATAAATGAAACTAACCAAAATAAGAAGCCCAAGTACATCGGGTTTCTTGTAAAACGATATATTCCTTTAACAACAAGCTTCTTGCTCCTTTGAGGGTCCCTAGGGTCAACAGTAGTTTTCCCTATTCTAAACTTGATAATGGCCATAATAATAACCAGTCCCCCAGCAATAAACAAAAATAGCGAAAGGGCCAAAAAATATGAACTTTCTAGAACATAATGTCGAGGGAGCATCCATGCAATAAAACCAAGTGAGATTAGTAAAAATAGTGGTGGTATTTTCAACTCAAGGAATTTAATCATTTTTTCCTCTGACATGGTTCTCGTTAGTGCTCATGACCTTTTCTCAATCTTTATGTTTAAGAACAACCCTTGTAGAGGCAATCTACTTTTTTTCAACTTGTATTTTTGAGGTATATTGTGCCCCGTTAAACTTTGTCGAAATCTCAACAAGCATTCGCCTGGCCCTACTTTTTTCTAATTGAAGTTTCCACATTCCTTTCTTATTTTCAATTTTGCTAGGTATAGTTTTCTTTTTTCTCGGGTCTTTTACTAGTATTTTGAGATCTGAAAAGAAACTCGTCTGTAGCTCTTTAAAGGCAGTACCCTTCTTATGTGCCAACTCTAAAGGAAATATAGTTAGCAGGTTTTTATTTAATTTTGCTTCAAAAAATATTTCACGTTCCTCAGCTTTCTTGTGATTATGATCGTGGGAACCTCCATGGTTGTGTTTTGCCTCACTTAGAACTCCACCATTTGGAGAGGGAGGAATTGCTCCAGGGGCACTGTGATCACCATGTGCCATTACATTACCGCTAATCATTAATAAGACTAAAATTAAAACTTTCATAATTTCTCCTTTTCTATATTTTGAATTTTTTGAACATATTTCTCGGCAGATTTTCTACCAAATCTATAAAAAACTGCTGGCGTAACCCACATATCAAGCAATGTTGAACTGAAGAGTCCACCAACAATGACTACTGCGACAGGGTATAAAATTTCTTTCCCAGGCTCACCTTTAGCAAGAAGTAAGGGAACAAGACCTAATATCGCTGAAATTGCAGTCATTAAAACAGGCACTAACCGCTCTAGAGTCCCTTTTAAAATCATTTCTTTTCCAAAACTCTTTCCCTCTATTGCCATGAGATTAAGATAATGAGAAATCATAAGAATTCCATTTCTAGATGAGATCCCACATAATGCTACAAAAGCAACTATGGATGCGAGTGAAATAGTTTTATCAGTAAAGTAGATTGCAAAAATACTACCAATGACTGCGAGGGGAATACTTAGCATAACCTGAACAACAACAAACCCAGAACTAAAGTAACCATATAAAATCAGGAATATCGCCATTACTGCTATAGTTCCTGCGATATACATAAGCCGTGATGACTCTTTTTGACTCTTATACTGTCCATCATATTTCAAATAGTAGCCCTCAGGGATTTGAACTTCCTTTTCGATGACTTTTTTAATATCTGTCATCACTTTATCAAAGCCCCTTCCATCTACATTAGCCTGAACAATTATTCGTCTTTGCATATTTTCTCGATTAACCATATTTGGTCCCGTCGACTCATAGACATCTGCAACCTTGCTAAGAGTAACCTTTTCTCCATTTGGCATAATTTTAACTACAATATTTTGAATATTTTTAACTGATGATCTTGATTTCTCATTTAATCGTGAAAAAACGTTGATTACTTTTTGACCAGATATTACTTGTGCGACTACTTCACCTTGTAATGCTAATTCTAACTGATCTGAAATTTGGCCAATATTTATATTATACTTTTGAGCGTCCTCTCGGATAAAGTATGACTTAATCTGTGGTATTTCGACTTGCTTTTCAATTTGGGTATCGACTAAACCTTCTACGTTAGTAATAGAATTATAAATCTTAGTCGCTAAAACCTTTAATTGATCTCGGTCAGGACCAAAAACCTTAAGCGCAATTTGAGCATTAACTCCAGAAAGCATATGATCTAAACGGTGAGATATTGGCTGACCAACATTTATACTCGCATTTGGAACTGCCTTCGACAATTTTTCTCGAATCTCAGATAATACCTCTTCTCTAGGTCTTCCTCCACTTGCGTAAAAATCTACATCTATTTCACTTGTATTAACACCTTCAGCATGTTCATCAAGCTCTGCCCGTCCAGTTCTTCTACTAACATGTTTTACCTCCGGAATTTCACCAATAATTTTCTCGGCGACCGAACCTTTACTATTGGAATATTCTAAAGAGACTCCTGGTGGCAATATAACAGAAATCATTGCTGTCCCCTCATTAAACTTCGGGAGAAACTCTTTGTTTAAACTTGGCAAAAGAGATAAAACTCCCAAAATAAGTAATACTGTTGGAACAATAATTAAAGAGGGTCTGTTTAAAAACTTAGTGACAATTTTAGCATCTATTGTTTTTAATGCTTTCACCAACTTTACATCGTCAGCTTCTTTTAACCCTTTCAAGCCAGGGAGCAAGTATGAACTCAACACTGGTGTCAAACTCAACGATACTAACATCGAAGCAGTTAATGACACGATAAATGAAAGTCCTAAAGGAATAAAAAATCGGCCACCTAGGCCACCAATGAAAAACAATGGAACAAAAGAAAGAATGACGATGACTGTAGCAAATAGAATCGAGTTTCGAACCTCTTTACTTGCGTTGTACACTACTCTAAGAATAGAATCTGGTACTTGTTTCTGATTATTTTCTTTCAATCTTCTATATATATTTTCAACGTCTACAATAGCATCATCAACGAGTAGTCCAACCGCAATAGCAAGTCCTCCTAATGTCATAGTGTTGATCTCTAAGCCAAAATAGTTAAATACAATGGCGGTAAGTGCAAAAGACATTGGTATCGCAGTGAGTGTAATAAATGTTGTTCTGAAGTTCATTAAAAAGATGAATAAAATTATTGCAACTAGAATAGCTCCATCTCTTAAAGCTTCTTTAACATTCTCTACAGCATGGTTTATAAATGTCGCCTGCTTAAATAAATTCTTATTAACAACAACATCTTTCGGTAATGTTTTCTTAATTTCGTCTAATGCAATATTAATTTTCTCAGTCAAATCCAAAGTTGAAGTACCAGGCTGTTTTTTTACGGCAAGTATTACTCCCTCTTTTCCATCAATACTGGCATCACCTCGCATAAGTTGTTTTCCGACAACTACATTTGCAATATCTTTAACCTTTACAGCTTCACCTCTGAAAATGCCGACAACAGACTCTTCAATATCTTCAATACTTTCAACTCGGCCAAGGTTTCTTATAAGTAGTTCTTTATTATCAATGGAAACAAAACCACCGGTAGTATTTTCACTAATATGTCTTAAATTGCTGTCAATCTCTTCTATTGAGAGGTTTTTATCTCTCATTTTTATAGAATCTAGTAGAATTTGAAATTGCTTTACACCTCCACCAATCGGGATGACTTGGGCGATACCGCTTATAGATAATAATCTAGGTCTAATAGTCCAGTCTGCAATCGTTCTAAGTTCCATTCCACTTATTTTATTGTTTGCGCTGCTTAACCCTACAAGCTGAATTTCACCCATGATGGAAGTTATTGGGCCCATTATTGGATTAAGGCCTTCGGGTAAGCTTTCTTTTATAAGAGACAATTTCTCAGAAACTAATTGTCTGTTTCTATATACATCTGTGCCCCAATCAAACTCCATCCAAACAATTGATAATCCAACTCCTGAGCTTGACCTGATTCTTTTAACACCGGGAGTTCCATTAACTGCAACTTCTATAGGAAAAGTTACCAGAGACTCCACTTCTTCAGGTGCTAACCCATGTGATTCAGTCATTATTGTTACAGTAGGCCTATTCAAGTTCGGAAAAACATCAACAGGCAACCTAAAGAGCGAGTAAACTCCCGATAAAAGTATTAATATAGAGCAAGCAATTACAGCTCTTCTATTTTCTAACGATAATTTAATTATTTTATCTAACATTTATTTATCCCCACGATGCACTAATGTTGAAAACTCTAGAGGTTTGCCCAAAGATTTCTCAATAGAGATTTTAGTTAAAATATAGTTCAATTTTAACTCGTAAATTCTGGTTTGAGCTTCAGTTATTTTTTGACTTGCATCTATTAGTGCACCAGAGTCTTTTATTCCTTTGCGATACTCTTTTAGAGTTTTTTGATATAACTTTTGAGCCAATTTTTCATTTTCTTCTTCAAAGTCAATTGTTTTCTCTAGCATTTTCAAAGTTTTAAAACTGCCCCTTACAATAATTGATAAATCTTGCTCCACTTGTTTTCGGGCATACTCCATTTTAGTTTTATTCAAATGTGTTAAGTCTTGCTTCCTTGATGTTTCAAACCCTGAGAACAACTCCCATGTGGCCGTCAATGCAATCCTAGATGAGTTCTCTGTGGAGCTGATCCCCGTTTCAACCTCATCAAGCCTGCCATGTTCGGCCCTTAGATTTATACTAGGGTACCAACCAGAGTTTGCGTTAATTCGGTCTATATCTATTGCAGCTTGTTTAATTTGTAGCTGCGATAATTTTGGGCCTTTTTGTATTTCAGCAATAAGTTGTTTCAAATCTGACTTAATTGTTAAATGAGGAATTTTACCAACTACTGTCAATGGACTAGAATCATTAATTCCAACTATAGTATGTAGCCTCGAAAGCAACTGTTCATTTTCAAGTTTAAGGTAATTGTTTTGGCTTTGAGTTTTCTTTTGATGCAATTGAAACTCTAAGATATCTGATTCAGTTATTAGCTTAGAAGAATAGCGTTTTTTGACTAGTTTACTATGGGCCTTAGTTCGAGAAATCTCATTCGAACTTATCTCAAGCTTCTTTTTTAGCAACAAATAGTTATAAAAAACCTTCTCAACATTCAAAGTTAGATTAAACTTTGAAGTGCTTAACTGTTTCTTTTTGGATTCTGTGTTCACTTTTTGTTTTTCTAGTGAAGAAGAGTCCTTGAAACCATTAAATAGATTGATTTCTCCGTAAACCGAAGCTAAATCATCGTCATCATCGCCAACATTAGACCGAACCCATTCTTTTCCAGCCTCAATACCTAGTCGAGGATAAAACTTTGATTTAGCCAACTCGATGCTAACTTCACTTGATTGGACATCAGCTTGCTTACTTTTAATGCCATAGTTACTATTCAGGGCCATTTGTTTTAGACCATCTAAATCGACCTCTTTGGCATTCAGATTAAAAATCCCCAGGAAAAACCCCAGCATTATAAATACTTTCATAAATACACCG
>CAYGJN010000042.1:0-20404 GCA_964350135.1 uncultured Bacteriovoracaceae bacterium
AGAAAAAAACTGCAAATTTCACAACACTGAAACGATATCCCAGCTATAATAATATTAAGCGATGTCAGTCTTGGCCAGGTGGACTTATGGATGAGATAAACCAGGCCTTTTTAAAATCAAAAATTATTTCTTAATTAAAATTTTTAAAACTTAGTAGCAAAAAAAAGGGACTCAATAAGAGTCCCAATTTTATTTTTAATGGAGTTTGGTTTTATTGGTTAACTTCACCAAAAGTACTTCTTATAGAAGAAGTCATGTTAGAAGCAGCGTCACCACCAACAGTCGAGCTTTGCTCAGTGTTTGTAGCAGCAGCGATTCCTTCATCTTTAGCTTTTCTCATAAGATCACCAAGAGATGTTGTTGCAAGATACTCTTGCATAATAACACCTAGGTTCTCAAAATAATTTTTAGAAAGTCTAAATTCAACTGTGTTTGCAGCTTCATCAGCATTTCCAAGAATATCACGAGCAGGATTAATATTTTCGCCTACACAATCAAGAACATCTTTGATTGAGATTTCGTCCATGTGGCGAGCTAGAACATAACCACCACCAGGTCCTCTAACAGACTTAACAGAATTACCATTTCTTAGTTTTCTGAAAAGTTGCTCTAGGTAGTGAAGTGAAATGCTCTGACGATTAGAAATTTCTTGAAGTCTAACAGGGTTCCCATTAGAGTGAGCAGTTAAATCAAGCATTGCTCTGACGGCGTAGCGCCCTTTCGAAGTAAGTCTCATTGTTCATCCTCCATAATAAAAAATTTAATAAACCCAATAACCAAGTATGTGTGAGGGTCTCTCAAAAACTACTGTCCTAGTAGTTTTTTTGATGAGCGCTGAAGTCCTACTTTGAACCTCAGTTATCGCCTAGAAATAGTATGACTTGATAAAGCAAATCACGTCAATCACTAAAATTCTTTTTTTTGATTTTTTTTCTCGGTATTTCGTATAACCTTGAAAAATGCCTGTACTTTCAATAAGTTACAAGAAAGTAAAATTTTTTGATCATGTATGTAAATCTGTACATGGTGCCAAAATGCTTGGCCGATTATTATGAGCGGGTATGATAAGTGAGAGTATAATTTCTTGATCCGTTTTTCTCATCTGACTCATTAAATAGTATTTCCATTTCAAAAAGTGACCACTCATTATCAAGTTCTTTTTCAATAAGTGACTTATAATCTTTTCCCCATTCAATAAAAAAATACTCTTTATTTTCTAAATAAAGATTTAACTCTAAATGTGAAAATTCATCTTTATTTTTTAATCGATAAAGATCTGCATGAACTGTATTACCGTACTCATTAACTAAAGAGTAACTAGGAGAATAAAGATCAAGTTCTGGAAAGAGACTTTTTAACAATGTTGTTTTACCTGAGCCAAGTTCACCCGTAAGTATAACTGCGCTTGGGTTAGGTAAGAGATCTTTTAGTTCTTTTACCAAATGAGGAAGATCATCTTCGAAAACTTTTTTCCATTCAAATTGTTCACTTTGCATTTTTTAAACTCTGCTTATGCTCTTGAACTGCCTTAAAAGCATTATGAAGATTATTAATAATTGACCAAGCTGTCATGGCCCTTGGACCATTTTGTTCAGCAGCAAATTTGCCGGCCAATGAATGTATGTATAAACCAAAGCAAGTAGTTGCATCCCAATCATTATTCATAAAAGAAATATTAAATTTTTGATTATGTGTTTGTGCTTGGGCCATAAGACCGCCAAGTATACCTGCTAATACATCACCTGAGCCACCAGTGGCCATGCCTGCATTTGGCATATAATTTATATAAATCTCTCCAGTAGGCATTCCCAAATAAGATCCAGGGCCTTTTAAAAGAACATAGCAATTAATTTGATCTACTAACTCTCTTAAATTATCAACAGGATTCGCTTCTACTTCTGCAATCGATTTATTTGTAAGCATTGCAAACTCCCCTAGATGCGGAGTTAAAATTGTAGGGGTTGTTCTTCCTTTTAAAAGTTTAGCGTCGTCTTTTAAATTAAGAGCATTAATAGCGTCTGCATCTAAAACGATTGGTCCTCGAAAACGTAATAAAACCTCAAGCACTAATTGTCTTACTCTTGGACGTTTGCCAAGACCAGGGCCAATCACAATATTATCAAAAAGTTCAGTTTGTTTTACCAATTCTTTTAAAGCTTCAAAGTCATCAGGGATATAGCGAGACATAAGCTCAGGATTAAGCTTCATACAAAGCTCATCATAACTATCTTCCCATGTAGCAACAGTAATAAGACCAGATCCTGTTTTAAGCGCACCATTTGAAGCTAATATGGCCGCTCCAGTTTGACCTTTACAACCACCAATAACTAAAGTGTGACCAAAAGAGTTCTTATGAGCAAAATTGTTTCTTTTACCTAGAATCCTGGCCATAAAATCCATTGAAATTAAATTTTTATTTCCGTTAGAGATAAGTTTTCTTGGAAAACCTGCTTTAACATCAATAACTTCCCCAACATGCTTGGCCCCGTTGTTTGAATAATAACCAATCTTAGGGACCCCTACGGCAATTGTATAATCCGCTTTAAGAGCTATACCATCCGTTCCACCATTATCGCCAAGAACACCTGTAGGCATATCCACAGCAACAGCAATATCAGCTCTTTCATTTACAGTTCTTATAATATCAGAAATAGAATTTGATAATGGAACTCTAACTCCTGTCCCAAAAATTGCATCTATCACAAAATAATGATCTTGAGTGTCGTTAAAATAACTCTTAACTTCATCAGAGCTTTTAACCTCACTAATCTTTACACCAAGTCCGTGGGCAAGTTTGGCCTGTCTTCTTAACTCACTAGAGCATTCTGTCTGATCAAAGAGCATAAAGGCACGCACTCTATACCCATACTCAGTAAGGTGGCGACCTATGGACAGTCCATCAGCGCCGTTATTACCTTTACCAATTAGTAAAATAAGCTCACCGTAATCATTCGATTTTAGAAAAAGATGATGTAATTTATGGGCACCTCGAATACCAACGTTTTCAATAATGATGGACTCATCAAGACCGAACTCCTCTGATGAAATCTTTTCGATTTCTTTCATCTCTTTAGTATTAACAACTCTCATTTTATTACCTCATAATTTAAAAATAATTTTTTCAAATCTGATACTACTTGACCTAGGCCTTTAAATACTGACTCGCAAATTATCCAATGACCAATATTATATTCTTCAAAGCAGCCAAGCTCAAGCAAGGGAAGAACAGACTGGTTGGTTAATCCATGCCCAGCATGACAGCCTATTTTAAACTTATTCAACTCCTGTTGAGCAAAAGAAAAAGAGTTTAAATCTTTTTCATAAGATATTTGATTGATAAAATTTTTAGCAAAACATCCTGTGTGAATCTCTACGGCCTCAACCTCTAGTTTTTGAGCAAGTCTAAGAGTTAGGGGATCTGATTCTAGAAAAAGTGAAATCTTTGACTGCTTAGATTTTAATCTAATAAGAGATATGGCCGACTCAATTCTTTGGAATTGATCCTTGCTCTTAAGATCAAGTCCACCTTCTGTTGTTTGTTCTTCTCTTTTTTCAGGAACTAAACACACCCATTCTGGAGCTAAGTCACAAGCAATATTAATAATTTCAGGATGTGAACCCATTTCAAAGTTTAAAGGTTTGTTAAATTTATCAGTAATTTTTTTGATTTCAAAAACGTCTGAATCTTGAATATGCCTTCTATCTTCACGAAGATGTATGGTTATTTGATCGGCACCTGATTCTAAACTTATTTTAGCTGCATCAGTTAACCGAGGATAGAACTCACCTCTTGCCTGCCTCAAAGTCGCAATATGATCAATATTTACACCAAGCCTAATCATTTAATTCAAAGACTGCTTAACAACTTGGGCCAAGTCTTCACAAACATCATCAACAAGTTGAGAGTCTTCTCCTTCTACCATTACTCGGGCCAGAGGTTCTGTTCCTGAGTACCTTAAAAGAACACGACCTTTATCACCCAATTTCTTTTGGTTTTTATCTAATGAACTTTTTATCTGTGGTACTTCTTCGAAACTTGGCTTCTTTTTTACATTTATGTTTTTTAGTACTTGAGGATACAGTTTTATATCTCTGGCCAATTCACTAATAGGTTTCCCATAATACTTCATACATTCGAGCACTTTTAAAGCTGAAATTATGCCATCCCCTGTGGTTGAATAATTTTTAAAAACTAAATGTCCTGAAGGCTCTCCTCCAAAAACGGCTCCACTATTAAGCATACGTTCAACTATATAGCGATCCCCAACATTTGTTCTAAAAAATGATATACCCTGTTGTTTGAGGTAATCTTCTAAACCAAGATTACTCATAACTGTTCCTACAACCTCCAAGCCTTTTCCTAATTGCTTAGTATCCAGAAAATAACGGGCCAAGACACCAATTAATTGATCACCATCAACTAAATCACCATTTTCATCTATAACAGCTAACCTATCTGCATCTCCATCAAATGCAAAACCAACATCGGCCCTATACTCTTTGACTTTTTCACCACAGTGATGAGGATGCAATGATCCGCAATCAAGATTAATATTTTGTCCATTTGGAGAAATACCAATGGATTTTACTTCAGCGCCCATTTCACTAAAAATCATAGGAGCAACTCTATAGCTGGCCCCATTTGCACAATCAATGACTATTCTTAGCCCTTCTAGAGATTCATCAAGAATAAAAGCTGATTTAGCATAAACAATATATCGACCGATGACTTCATCTAATCGTTTTGTTTTTCCAAGTTTGTCCTCAAGAGGAGTTGGAATAGATTCGGGGTTTAAAATCATCTCTTCTAAAACTAGTTCAACTTCATCGGGAAGCTTATGTCCGGTTCTATCAAAAATCTTGATACCATTATCTGAATACTTATTATGTGAAGCTGAAATCATCACACCGGCCTGAGCCCGCATACTTTGGACACAAAATGCAACTCCAGGAGTTGGGAATGGTCCTGTCAAAATAGCAAAGCCACCTTGCGAACATACACCAGCAGCGAAGGCCTGCTCTAGCATATAGCAGCTAAGTCTTGTATCTTTACCTATAATAATTAAAGGTCGTTCTTGAGCTTTTTCTTTTTGAAAGAAGTAAGTCACGGCCCGACCAAGTCGAGTAGCAATTTCACAGGTCATAGGATAAATATTAGCTTTGCCTCTAATGCCATCAGTACCAAACAATTTTCTTACTTTGCTTTTTTTCATATATCTTCCTTAAAACTGAAGGATACTATCAAATAAATTTGAAAAGATCACTTAAGGTTTACCCATATTTCAGAAGGATTGATTTTCATAAGATGAACTCCTTCTTTAAGTTTTGCACTAAGCTCTATTTTAACTTTACCTTTAGCTCCATTAGGAATATCAGCTATTACTTGAACATCCTTATGCGTAATTTTCATATTCTCATCATCTAAGAAAACTAATAGTGAGACTTTCCTATGACTTGCACTACGCACCGTAGAAGAAGAAAGAAAACGGATAGGTACTTCATTAATTGTAGAATTAACCTCTTTAGGCACTACTCTATACTCAAATATGACAGGGTCCTTGATGACAATATCTATTGTCTGATCAAGATCAAGGAAATTGAGTTCTTCTTGTCCTTGCCCATCAATTTTACCTAAATCCACAGGTCTTGTTTGAATCCTTGATAATGAACTTAGTACTTTTTTAGATCCCCGAACTTCAATATTTGTAGGTCGCACTCTTGTATAAACAATTCTTCTATTCTCATTGATTTGCCCCACCAAATTAAGATGAATAGGAATCGTTTTTGTCGTAGATTCACCTAATACTACTTTTAGTTTTCTAACCTCAAATTTTTCAACCTCAACTCCCAAAGGAAGTGGTAGATAAGATTCATTAAGCTCAATTCTATAATTTTGACCTTTTAATTTTTTTTCAAAATTAAGATCTATTCTAATTTTATCATCTCTTTGGCTCATTGTTCTAATAAATGCTTTTGGCCCTTTAAAAGTTACCTTCATCTCTTTAAGAGGTGCTTTATTAAATGACATACCTTTTGGTAATATGTACTCAATACCAATAGTATGTTCTTCAACAACAGGCTCAGAATTAAGAACATAAAACCAAAGCCCTACGGCAAATATTACTGAAAAGAATTTTAATAAGTTCTTATTAACTTGCATATTAACTCTTTAAATTCTTATAAAGTGAAAGTTTAAGCTCTGATGCATCCTTAATTGGATAATAACTTCCACTCTTACAAAGATTAATTTTTCCTGATTCTTCACTAACGGTAACAACAAGAGCATCTGTACCCTCTGTCACTCCTATGGCGGCCCTATGGCGAGTTCCAAATTTTTTATCAAGCTCAAGACTTTTACTTAGAGGAAGAAAACAGCCTGCTGCTTTAATTTTATTATTTCCTAAGATAATGGCTCCATCATGCAAAGGAGAATTATTTTGAAATAATGTATAAATAATATCTGAGTGAATCTCACTATAAAGAGTGGTACCAGTTTGTGAATAGTTTAATAAACCATTTTTTCTTTCAAAAACTATAAGGGCACCTGTTTTTTCTTTGCTAAGAGCATTAACCGCTTCAACTACTTCTTCAATTTCATTTTGTTTTCCATCTGATTTTCTTTTTAATAGAGGGTTAACTGCCCCAACATTTACAAGGGCACTTCTAATATGGTCTTGAAATAAAATAACCAGGATCAAAAAGAAAGAATCAAAAAAATGAGAAAGAACCCAATTAAGAGCATAGAAACGATAGCGAACACTTAATCCAAACAAGATAAATAATGCTGCAATCCCTAACATCATCTGAACAGCTCTCGTTCCTCGGATGATAGTTAAGAATTGATAGATAATAATTGATACTATAAAAATATCAACAAAATCTGAAAACTTTAAATGCCCAAGTATATTATAAAATTGTTCCATATTATAAATACTTATCGATTTTAAAGGGCCCTAGATTGAAATCAATAGAAGAGTTTTATAGAATGAGAAAAAACTTCCAAGGCAGAATATGATTACAGATATAATGATTAGTACTAGAGGTGAAAGCTTTGTTGATATTACAGACTTAGTGAAGAGAAAACTTGAAAGTACTACGGCCAACAAGTCGGGTATTCTTGTTCTCTATATTGTTCACACAAGTTGTGCATTAACAATCAACGAAGCTTTTGATAGTAGCGCAAAAGAAGATATGCAAAACTTCTTAAAGCACCTTGCACCAAGGAATTTAAGTTTTATCACACACGATGCAGAGGGAGCTGACGACTCTCCTTCACATATGAAGTCTCTGCTTTTAAATCAAAATCTTGTTATTCCTATCGAAAAGGGATCTTTAGTTATGGGAACATGGCAAGGAATCTATCTCTGTGAATTTAGAGATCGTGCCCATGAAAGAAAAGTTCTCATTAAATTCATAGAAGGTTAAGCAGCTTTTTTCTCATCTTCAACTAAAGAAACCTTCCCACTCAGTTTATTTGAGATCTGCTCTGATTGAATAAGTTTTTTTCTTAAGGCCTCGCGTGAGATTCCCATTGCTTTAGCTGCTTTTGACTTATTACCTTTAAGCCTCTTAATTTCAGTTTCTATAATTTGGCGTTCTATAAGTGCAATTCGATCTTTGAGGTTTAAAGAAGAGTCAGCTGCATAAGGAATATCATCAAAGACTCTAAGACCTCGTAGATTCTTTTTAAGTTTAGGAATAGATAAATCATTAATCTCAGTTATGATATGAGCGCGAGGGTTTAAGGTAATGGCCCTTTCAACATAAGTTTTTAATTCCGAAATATTGCCTGGCCACTCATATTGTTTAAGATCATTCATAATTTTTTCAGAGAATGCTTTAAGTAATAATCCTTGTTTCCGGCATTCCATTTTAAGCATATAATTTACGAGCGAGTCAATATCATCCATATGATCGCGTAAAGGTGGGATTTCAATAAAGCCTTTAGATAAATAATCAAAAAGCTCAGAGTTAAAACTATTTTCACTTACAGCAGTTTCAAGATCCGTTACACTAGTAGCGATGATTCTAAAATCAAATGTTAGATCACTTCCAGGAACACCACCTCTATTTAGATTAAAAACAAGCTTTTTTTGAGTTTCAAAAGAAAGTTTATCAATATCTTTGAAAACAATTGTTCCGCCTTTTACTTTCTCAAAAACACCCTCGGCCTCAAATACTTTATTTGAGAACTCTGTGTCGTTGTAAGCTTGGCAATCAATTATATGAAGCTCATTTAGGCCTCTTTTACCTTCATTGTGGATAATGGTTGAAAAAAGAATTTTACCAACTCCTCTCTCTCCTTGAATTAACATTGGTATATCAATATCTTTTAATTTCACAATGGCCTTACGCAAAGAAAGTGTTGAAGAAGAATTTCCAATAATTGCAAACTCCCTGTCAAATGGAGTCGAGAATCGTCTAATCATAGAGCTATCTGATACTGGGTTATATGTATGAAAAACAGATGAAAAAACAAGAGAAAGAACCTTCATAACTTTTTCATCTTCGATCGTAAATCTATTTTCATTTCTTTTATTAAGCGCTTCAATAACACCAATAACTTTATCATCTCTATTGTAGATTGGGTTACAGATTATTGACTTTGTCACAAAGCCTGTTTCCTTATCAACTTTATCTGAGAATCTAGTTTCATCACGAATTGTATCAATATTGAGAGAAACTCCTGTAGTAAAAACACTACCTGCAATACCCTGGCGATAATCAAATTTAAGCTCATCTTTATCACAGCCTAAAGCACAAACTGCCTGAAGTTCATTTGTATCAGGATTAATTAAGAACAAAGATGCTCTTTGTGAATTCAATATTCTTGATACTTCTTCTAGCATAGCTGTTAAAAACTCATCATTGCTGCCAAATTTAGTAATATCTTTAAAAATTGAAATTAAAAGAGAAAACATCTCTATTCCCTCACTTGAGCGAGAATAGCGATCAGTTAGAGATAGCTGAACTAAGCAATCTCTAAGTCTTTCTGGATGAAGTCCAACAATGAATTTTTGAAGAAATCTCTTCATTGTATTATCTTCTTCTAGTTCAACACCATAAGTAATAATATTTATATCTTCGCCAGAGCCAAATGAGCGCACAATCTTACCATCGACATCAATAATAATTTTTTTGTACTGAATTGAGATTCTCAAATTCTGATCAACAGATAATCGAGCACTAGACGAAAAACCTAGCCCACTAGTAGAGACATCTAATAGTTTAGCGTCATCAATATATTCAAACTTATCCATTTCATTTTCAATTTCAACTAAGAATCTTACTTGGTCTGATTCCTCTATTGGCATTCTAAATGATTGAAAAAACTTAAACTCTGATAGACTAGTAAGCATATACACCTCGGCATAGAACTATATTATTCTGCATATTTATCGGAGCAGTCGGTTCAAACCTTAGAATAAATGCCATACTTTATTGGCAAAATAACCAAGTTAATCAGTCTTGAAAAAGTAATATTTTTCACCCCTGTAAATAATCTATTTATAAGTAAAATAAGTATTATGAGAAATTTATTAATAATTCTTACTCTAACAATAGTAATCGTGCCAAGTATTGCTATTGCCAATCAAATGATCGACCAAGCTCTCAAGGAAAATCCAATTATTATATTTGACAATTATGAAGGTAATAAATCCCAAGTCAGAAAAGAGCTTAAAAAGTTTAACCTCTTAAAAGACTTCTGCACTAATTTAAAAGAAGTTTATACTCAGAACTCTTGGGATAATATAGATTGCTCTAAGATCAATCTTAACTATGTAAGAACTTCTTTTCTTGGTAATCCTCTTAGCTGGTATAAAAGTGAAAAAGAACAAATGAACTCTCATAAAAACACTGTTTTAATTTCATGTGGGTGGCATGGTAATCAGCAAAAAACTATTAAATACTGTTTTGATTTAATTAGTTATATCAATAATCGCTCCTTTGAAGATTTGTACTTTGTCATAGCGCCAATTGTAAGCCCTGATGCAGTTTTTAGGACAAAACCTAAAAGAACTAATCAAAGAGCAGTTGATGTGCTTAGAAATTTCCCTCATGAACTTGAATCAGATATTAAAGAATACTGGCAAACAAAGAATCTAAACCCTTATATAAATCCAGGGAAGCATCCTAGAAGCGAACATGAAACAGTTTTCTTCACTAACTTAGTAAAAAGATATAAACCTAAAAATATTATTATTATCTCATCACAAGACGAAAAAGATTATTGGTCACAAGAACTAGAGCAGTCTATTGAAGAAAGAAAATCAATAAAGGTATATAAAAGTCCAAAAGTTCCTGGTTCATTAGGGAGTTGGTCTGAGAGCTCTCTTGGAATACCTAGTTACCAAGTATTTATAGATAATAATGCTGATGCTAAAGGTCTAATCTCAATTATCAAATCATTGCTTTAAAGGCTGATCAAGTCTAGAAATTAAAAGAATTGGAACTAATAAAAACACTGCTCCTATAAAATAAGGTGCACTTGGCCCATGAGTCCAATAAATAATACTTGCAAAAATTGGCCCAATAACTCTTCCCAATGCTCCTAGAGAGCGAAAAACACCTAATGCACGACCCTGTTGATCTTTAGGTGTATAGAGTGAAACCAAGCTTGTTAAGCATGGAATAATCATGGCCGATCCACAGGCAAGAAAAAATAGGCCAAAATAAATAAAAAAACTATTTTCTGCAACCCCAATAAGAACGAGTCCAGGAATAACAAAAACCATTCCCAAGATACTCATTCTCTTCTCTCCAACATCGCTAGCTCTTCTGCGAACTATACCACCTTGAACAACAGCAATAATTAAACCAATAAAGATAAACATATAGGCGTTATCTAATGAACTATAAGAAAGTCGCTCTACAACCAAAAACGTAAGAGTAAACTCCATTCCACTAAATGCAGCTATAAAAATAAAATAACCTAGATTCGTAAGATTAACTCCAGGAAATGGTAAAGGCCTAAAGATTTTAAAAATATTTGCAGACCTTAGGCTCTTGGACTGACCTCTAACCTTTGGAGGCAGAGTTTCTTTAAACTTAGTTGCAATAAGGTAGAGATTATAACTAGAAAGTAAAAATGCAAATAAAGCGATAGTTGAGAAAGGATTTATTCCTGGAATAGAAAGATAATTGCTTAAATCAATAAGTGATAAAAGACCACCTATGGCCGGACCAATAATAAATCCGAGTGCAAAAGCTATTCCTATATAGGCCATGCCTTTAGATCTTTTATGTTCATCAGTCACATCAGCAACCACTGCAGAAGCAATGGAGATATTCCCCCCCATTAATCCACCAACAATTCTGGCAATAATCAGCATGGTAAAAGAACTTGAAAAGAACCACAGTAGATAACTAAAGGCCAAACCGGCAACACTAATAAACAAAGTAGGCTTACGTCCATATTTATCAGAAAGACTTCCCCATAATGGAGCTGCAACAAATTGTAATAATGAATATAATGCCCCTAAGGCACCACCGAATAAAACGATTGGGTTAACTGACCCTTGAGAATTAAAGCTTAAAAGAGATTGAATTGATTCAAAGATTAATTTCAGAAAATAATTATTAGGATCATTTTCCATATAGTGATTTGCAAGAGCTGGGAAAATAGGAAAGATGATTGAAAATCCAACAAGGTCTAAAAATAAGGTAAGAAAAACGATCTTGATTGTCTTCTTAGAAAAATCAGACATAGGCTCATCTTTTTTACTCATTTGTGGCCTTTTTGGTATAGATAATTCTTCATTATAAAATAATTCCTTCTCTTCACGCTTTGAAAGGGCCTCAATATACTCAGCATAGCCCTTGGCCCATTGATCATCATCATTTAAAGAACCTATAAAAAGAAGTTCACCGCCATGTTCATGGACTTCTTCTTTTAGCTCATGACCTAACTCATCAGTGGTTTCTAAGCAATCTGCTACAAAACTAGGACTATGGACAGCAATTATACTTCCAGGTTTTTCTTTGCATAAATTAACAGCATATTCATCTGTGTACGGGCCTAGCCAAACTTCACTACCAAACCTACTTTGAAAGCATAAATGTATTCTCTTAGGATCAAGAGTCTGAATTTTATTCTTAATAAGCTCATAGGTTTCACCGCAATGTTCAAAATATGGATCATTTTTTTGTACAACTCTTCTTAGTGGAATTCCATGGAAAGAGATTATTAGGTCATCGACTATAACGCCCTGCGATCTATGTTGTGCAATTTCATCATTAATTTTTTGAGCACTTAAATCAATAAAACATTTAAGCCTGTGGTAATGAGAGACAAAAGTAAAATCAGGAATAATAACTCTTTTATCTAATTCTCTATTCCAAGCATCATAGCCTGAGGCAATAGTAGATTCTGAGTACTGAGGAAATTGTGGAATAACAATAAGACGTTCATAATCTTTGCGATTAATCTGCCAATGATCAAGTAAGTCCCCTAAATCCGGGGAAGTTAAAAGAAAGCCATAACGTACATCATACCTTTCATCAGTATACTTATTAACCTTATTAGCAAAACTCTTAGTATTTTCGATAAGGGGAAAACTGGAACCATCCCAAATTCGACGATATAAAGCAGCGCTCTTTTTAGGTCTAAAAGGCAGCACAAAGCAGTTTAGAATGATCTTCCATAGCAAAGGGTTAATATCTACAACTCTAGGGTCAGAGAGAAATCTCTTTAAAAAATCTCGAACGTCAGAGACTTTCGGAGACTTGGGAGAACCAAGTTGAACTAAGAGGACCAAGATTTTTTTCGGCATTAAACTTCCAAAATTTGCATTTTCGGTATTTTGCATTATAACCAGCACATAATAGAATGAAAACAGACATGAGGTAGACATGGCCAAAAAAAAGAAAGTATCTAAAAAAGCACAAGGACCATCTCTGCTAGGTAATCCAACTGACTACCCTACTCAATATGCCCCTGAAGTCCTTGAGGCCTTCGACAATAAAAGTCCTAGTACTGAGGCCTGGACAAGCTTTGTCTGCACAGAATTTACCTCCCTATGCCCTAAAACAATGCAACCTGATTTTGCCAGAGTATATATTAACTATATCGCAGGCAAAAAAATGGTTGAGTCTAAATCACTTAAACTCTATCTTTTTAGCTTTAGAAACCATGGTGATTTTCACGAAGATTGTATCCAAAAAATATGTAATGACCTTAAAAAATTATTAAAACCAAAATATCTTGAAGTAATTGGAGAGTTTACTCCCAGAGGAGGTATAACCATATACCCATATTGTTCAGTCTCTAATTCAACAAAAAAATATCAATCTCTTAAAGAAACAAGATTTACTCATTATTCACCAGGCAAATATACTCTTGATTTAGCTAGGATTTACTAGAAAGTACTTTATAAGCTTCTAACACAATAGGTGAAGTATTCTCTTTAATTTTGATACAATCAAAAAGTACTTTTGCTGCTTGGTCATAACCAACTTTAATATTATCTTGCTCACATAATAAAACTATATAACGTATGGCCCTATCAATTAATTTATTATTACTCGCTTTAACATAAGTCATTATATTAGAACGATATCGACCTAAACGCCCCATCACCAAAGTTGAATGAATATTAAGTAGCATTTTTAAGAGTAAGAATTTTTCAAGATTATCAAATGATGAGCAATTTAAGTTGTGAGAATGTTTGTTAAAAGAAAAAAGAATCTCATGTTCCTTTTCAAATATTTTAAACTCATTATTATTTTCACCTCTGAGTTTATATCCAACTTGGGAGATATCAAAACCTAAAAGCCTTTCATAGGATGTTTTATCAATTGTTTCAGGCCATTCAAGACATCTTGGAGCTCGTCCTAAAAGATTCCTCCAGGCATCTTCACTATTTTCTTCATCTATAAACAAATAGCACCACGAAAAAACTCGCTTAGCATCGTTTGAGTTTTCAAAAGCATTTAAGCTAAATGTAGGGGCTCTCTCTGTAGTATCTGTTAAAACATGGATTGCTAAATTTTTTGTTGTTTTATAATTAACTATTTCTGAGTTTTTATAAACCAATGATTCGCTAATAATAAAATCTTTTAGAAATGCAAAACTGGTGGTTTTAATCTTTCTTATAAACTCTTTTATACAAGAATCTATCTTAATACTTTCCTTACTAGACTTCATAGCAAGCCCGATGCCATACATTTGAACTGTTGATGCCTGCATACGAGTACTACCAGAAAGAGCCATAGGTCCTGATAAGATTTCATGACTATCAATTAATGAAGATTCTAAAACATTTGTTGTTCTTTTTGTAAGCCCAACAAGTTGAGATTTAGGATTGCAAAAATACAGATCAGGCCTAATCGTGCATAAATCACTGGCGTAAACACATGCACTTAAAACATAAGGAGTTTCACCACCTTCTGTAATTCCAATAAGAAAATCGTTTTCATTTAATCCAAACTCCCTAAGAGTTCTAACAGCATATAACTCATTGTCTTCAAACTCTTCTATAGAATGAATTAAGGCAACATCCCCACCAGCAATAAATGAAAAACAATGATCCTCGAAGGACGTACCATTATATAAGTGGCATCTCCAATATCTTTCTAAGGCCAAAGATAACCTTCCAGTCGCACCACAGCCGACAAGGATAATTCGCCCTTTATTCTCTAAACATTTTTTTATTTTTTTTCGAGTACTCTCTAGGCTTTTAACAGAATTAAGTAATGACTTAATTGCCAATACGTCAACTTCTTTAAGTACTTCTATGGCCTGCTCTAAATTATTAACAGCAAGTTCTGCAAGACCTATTGTCTTTGGATGGCATGACTCAGTATCAAGTGTCCCTAAACGAAACTCGTGAGAAATTTTAAGAAAGTGTTCTAGATTCACTTAATTATTAAAACATATTTGGGATAAGTTTGATTGAAAAAAAAAGCCTAAATAAGAAAGGGAGCCTCCTGCCAAGCTCCCTTCTTTCGGCTTCCTGCCTAAATAAGGTAACATCCTGTCACCTCAACTATAATTATACCAAGATACGCAGTAGAAAAAAGCTAATTCTCTAAGTGGCAAGTTTTACCTTAAAGGAACTATCAGTATATAATTGGAAGATGAGAGATAATAAATTTATATATTTAGCTCACTTAAGCTTTATATTTTAAATAGAGCTACTTACCCGAGGCGCAGTGTCGGTTATATTTTTTTTGTAAATATGAGAACATTTCTATTATTTTTTACAATTCTGAGTCTGTATTCATGCAGTTATTCCCTGAAGATTCTTGATAAGAATCAACAAAACCAATATAAAGTCATTACTAAAAACAAGTCTAACTTCTGTGAGCCAAGCAAACATCAAGTCTATTCAGATTCACAGTCGAGCATTAAATATTATCAATCAAGAATCAAAAACTTAGATATTTTACCTGTAGAGAAATTTGCACTTTTTACATTGGCCCAATTATTTTCTACTCCTCATATTTTTTCACCGAGCTCTTCTTTTGATATTTATATTCATAATAATAACAAATGGAGTTTTTATAACTTCAATAATGAATCTACTACTTTTAAATATCCTCTCTTAATCGGTCTTATTAAAATCCTTAGAGAGTATGGTTCAAAGAAAACACTTTCCCAATTAGCTAGTTATATAGACCAAACGGTCTATGAAGAAATAAGGATTGGTGAAGATGTAGCCGATTATATAAAAGAAAATAAAAGACTGCTTGAAGATCAAAAAGGTTTTAAGAGATATCTCATGAGAGGTCGAGACACATTAAGATCTAACGAAAGCGTGAGATACCCGCGCCTTTCAACATTGCTTGATATTCTAGTCCGTGATATTGCTAAAAGTAAAATTAATCCAGGTGTTCTTAATTATCTTTTTCCATACGAACAAAACTTTTTAAAGTCTGATGTCCAGTGCAATTTTGATATTAAACTTTATGAACATTCCATCTATCCTGTTACAAGTGAAATTGTGAAATCTGCTCATTTTGGGATCCAGTTTGAAAACTTTTATGCAATGGCCTCTGTTGGACAAAGACCAACTAATAAACTTATTCTAAACTCACCTTTTTTCCAAGGAGAACCAACTCAAAAAAACAGCTTTCTATGCTTTGTTGGAAAAAATGATAAACATCAATTGGCCTTTATATCTTCTAATAGTCGCGATCCTGGGCAACATCTTTTTCACCTACTTAAGTATAAAATTGATGAAGTTAAAAATATTGCTCAAATGGATTCGTTATTAAAATTTTCAAGACATCTTTTCCTTTATAACCCTCCTCGACTCCTTTATGAGTCTGAAAGAGGCAGCAAAGAGCAAATGAATCAATTATTAAAATTAGATTTTCCTGTTTATGATATTTCTAAAATTGGTAAAATCACGGCGCTATCAAAATATGGAAAGAAAAAGTATTTTACTCTAGATGACCGCTATAGCACTAAAATCTCATGCAAATAACTATTCATGGTATTGCCAGTAGTAAAAAATTTAAACTCAATATTACACCTAAAGATTTAGAGCTTTCTCTTTTATCATTTTTGAGAAAAAACTCTATTCCGATGGCCTCTTCTTGTGATGGGGACGGTGTATGTAAAAAATGTGTCTTCAATGAAACTTTGTTTGGGTGCCAAATTAAAGTGAAGCAATGGGATTTAACAAAGCCTATCTCTATTAGTTATTTATAGGCCCAGTTTCCTGGGCCATAGATAGAAAAATTATTTATATGTTATAAAGCGACCATCACCTAAAATAGTATAAGTTTCACGGTTTTCTATATCTGACATCCAAGAATGAATATGATAACGCAATTGTAGTGTTAATGCTGGTATTGGGCTTTTCTTTGTTGATACATTTGTTAGTGAGACGACAGTTGATTCCATATCTACAGTAAACCCCCATTTAGCATTAATACTTTTAGGTTCTACAATTACACCAGAGAGGTATTGGCCATTGCCATCGTATGATCCCCCGTATGAATAAAAGACTCTATAATTAATTGTAACAACATTGCTTCCATAGAGATTCTTAAACTCAAAAGCATAATTCTTTACTTGAGGTAATGACCACCCCCCCAAGTCAAAAGCAGCAAGTTCATCAACCCCTGCAATTTGTGGGAGTACATCAAGAGCAACTGGATCTTCAATATTAATTTGAGGTTGGTTTTCTTTAATTACTTCAAGAATTTTCTCACCAAGAATTATAAAGTCTCCAATAATAGTTTTGGCCTTACTACCAGAACCATTACCATTACCTGGTTTTTTCTTAGGATCTTTTGGTAGTGGAACTTTTGTATTCTCAATACTCTTAGTTGGTCTTCTAGTATAAAGTTTTCTAACAGTATTACCTGCGTCATCAACTTCGGTGACGATTACCTCACCAATGGTCCAGTAGTCTAAATCTACAATACTTTGACTATCATTAACTGGAATATGTGCATGTGCAGTACAAATAACAAAAAATGCAATGATACTTTTCATGAACTCTCCTTCTCTGTTGATTTGCTATTAAAGGAACTAGAAGTATCTTAGTCAAATAATTAATACTTACGGCCACTAACTGTAATATTTAATAATATTCTTAATGCATATAGTCTTGAGAGGGGAATTCCTAAGCGATATAAGATTAGCTTATAAAATACATTAGCCAAGCATAATACCTGAGGGGGGACTTATGATACGCGTACTATGTCTTATATGTTTTCTATTTCTTATCAGTACTAACAAATCTTTTGCCATCAGTTTCGGAACCTACAATATTAGAAATTATAATTATGATGAACGTCTTAAAACTAAGACTAATAATATGGCCTTAGTTCAAATGATTGATGATTTATCAGTTGACCTATTGGCCGTTCAAGAAATTGTTGAAAAAGATCTTTTCGAAGAATTTATAACAGGCTATTTCCCTAATTACAGAGTTGCTCTTAGCGATTGTGGCGGTCAACATAGACAGCATCTTGGCTTTGTTTATAATCCAAGAAAACTTAACCTTGTAGAATTTTATGATGATATGAGAGTAGGTCTTGGTGGATGTTATGATAACTCTAGACCTGCTGCTGTAGGGTATTTTCAAGTTATTGATTTTAACTCTCCCTTATATGGTGAATACATTGTAGCACTTAGTGTTCACTTAAAATCCGGTGGCAAGAACAAAAGTTATAAAAAAAGAGAAAGACAATACATGGCCATCTCTGAAATTATTGATGAAAATAAAGAGCAAGGTTTTGAGAATTTTTTAGTTTTAGGTGATTTCAATACTACTGACTACGTTCTTAATAATAGTAATACTCGTACATTTCTTGATTTCGTACATATGAATGCCTTTGATGATCTATCTCAAGGTGTTGGGTGTACTTCATATTGGTGGGGAGGAGTTGATGACGGACTTGAGTATTCATCTCATTTAGACCATATGCTTATCTCCCAAGAAATGAAAAGGTCTCTAGAAATTACTCAACAATCAGCTCACGGTCATTGTGATATAAACTTATGTGAAGCCTCTTCTAAGTATGATCTAGGGCAGAGCTTTTTAGAACTAAGTGATCATTGCCCTTTAACAGCAAGATAGTAGTTTCTCTAGACTTAACTCAATTGGGTTATTAGAATTTATTCATGAAGTATTTATCTATTGATATAGAGGCCACTGGTCTTGATGAAGATTGTTTAATTATCGAATTTGCAGCAATTGCATTTGATTCCGATAAAAGAGAATTGGCCAATCAACTCTCCTATCATAGCTTTATAAAATGTCCTTCATTTGAAGAGTTAAAACCCTCTTTAAATCAATGGGTAATTGATAATAATGAAGGTCTAATTAATAAAGCATGCACACAAGGTATTGAGTTAGAAGCTTTTAAAGCAGACCTTGAAAATTATCTTAATAGTGACTTGGTTAAAAGTTATTTTTCTTCACCTGAAAATAGAGATTTAATTACACTCTTTGGGAAATCACTTAATGCGATTGATCTTCCTTTTCTTAATAGAGATTTAGGCTGGGAATTTATGAGAAAGTATTTTTCTCATCGCCAACTTGATCTTTCAAGTATGGTTTATGGGCTTATTGACTTAGGTCATTTGCCAATCGAATGCGCATCGGGCTCTGAGCTTATGAAGTACTTTGGTTTTGGAGAAGTTGCGCACACTGCTTTAGAAGATGCAGTAAATACCGCTAAAATTTATTTTGAGATTTTAAATCGATTTAATAATAAAAATTAGACTAAGTTAAGAACAGTTTTTGGATTGCTATTGGCCTGACCTAGCATTGTTGAAGCTGCAGAAATCTTCATTTTTTCAATAACATGTCTTGCAGAACTCTCAGCAACATCTGTATCTCTAATCATAGAGTTTGATGCCTGAAGATTAATATTTGAGTTTTCAACATTTTCAAAAGCAGCGTTTAGTTTTGCATGATAACTCCCTAAAGTAGCTCGACCAGCTGCCAGCTTAGAAATCATTTGATCAACTTTCGAAAGCGTACCTCTTGCTCCAACAGAATTACTTACATCCATACTATTGGTTCCATAAAAATTATCAAAATCAAAAAATTCTCTTACATCATAAGAGAGTCTATCTTCATTTGAGCTATTATTTAAACCTATTTGGATATCATAGCTTTCTTTTCTTTCTTTACCCCCAAAGATATTAAAAACTGAGCCTTTAGTTACTCTTTGAATTTCACTTTTAACTGAGTCAAATTCTTGTTGAATGATTTTTCTTTCTTCATCACCAAATGTATCTGAAGATGCCTGCATAGCTAGTTCTTTCATTCTTACAGCATTGCCTTGTAGAGTCTCAAAATTTCCTTCAGCTAATTGAAAGAAAGAAATACCATCGTTAATATTTCTTTTGACTTGTCCCATGCCTCTAATACGAGAGCGCATGCCCTCAGAAATAGCAAGGCCAGCTGGATCGTAAGCTGCCTTAGAAATTCTGCTGCCTGTGCTTAGAGCGTCGGTTTGTTTATCCAACTCCCTATTTACACTTTGTAGCTTGCGGATAGCAACAGAGCTATTTGTATTAGTAGAAACGCGCATATCTTCCTTGTGCACAAAATAATGCCACCCGTGGCATCGCTCTACTTTCGGAAAAATTTTCCTAGAACTTTATTACCGGCTAGATTTAGTCAAGATAAAGCTTTGTATTGGCCTTATCTTCATTCTGTGAAGGATTTCCTGAAGCATTTTGATCAACTTCTGCTCTGTTTTTACTTGAAGACTTGTGTTCGTTTAATAAATTTTCTTCTAATTTTTTGTTATGGGTTCTTTTGAGCTTGGAAGGAATTGTTGAAAAATTAGTTCCATACTTGCTATAAGCATAATCATAGAAATGTTCTAAGAATTTTTCATTACCAGCGCGTCTTTCTAAGGTTTCAATAGCAAGTTTCAAATATTCAGCATTTAATGAGTCTTGTGACCAAGCGCTTAGTATGTATAA
>CAYGJN010000043.1:0-19724 GCA_964350135.1 uncultured Bacteriovoracaceae bacterium
CCACAGGTGTTAAAGGCACAGATATCAATATCGAACCGTCCTGGTGTGTTTCTAAAATTGACAGAATTATTAAAGTGGCCGTTATTGATACCGGTATTGATTACGAACATAAAGACCTTAAAGGTAATATGTGGGTCAATATTGAAGAAGCTAATGGTACTCCTGGTGTCGATGATGACGACAATGGTTTTATCGATGATATCCATGGTTATGATTTTTCTAATAATGATGGTGACCCAATGGATGATAATGCTCACGGTACTCATTGTGCTGGTGTTATCGGTGCAACTCATACAGGAGAAGGCATCATGGGAATCATGGAACAAGTAAAACTTGTTGGTATTAAATTTCTAAGCAAAAGTGGATCAGGTTCATGGTCTGGAGCAGTTCAATCAATTGATTATGCCATAAGAGTTGGTGTAGATATCATGAGTAATTCATGGGGTGGAACTGGTGAGTCACAGGCCCTAACTGATGCAGTTGCTAGAGCGAATGAAGCAGGAATTCTTTTTGTTGCAGCAGCTGGTAATAGCCAGGCCAATAATGATACTGCATCTTTTATCCCTGCCAATATTAATGTTGAAAATGTTGTTTCTGTTGGCTCTATGAATGGAAGTGGAAAAAGATCTTATTTCTCAAACTATGGTTCTGAAAAAGTTCATGTTTTTGCCCCAGGCTCAAACATTCTTTCAACAGTACCTGGTGATGATTATAAAAAGTTTTCTGGAACCTCTATGGCAGCTCCTCATGTTTCAGGAATTTTAGGACTTTATTTATCTCAAGGAACTTCAAGAAATATCAAAGAAGCAAAAGAGAGATTAATTACAACTTCTGCACCAGAAAATGATCTTAAAGACTTCTCTGTTTCAGGGCGTCCGTTTGATACATTTCGTTTTTTAGAAAATATAAAAGACTAATTTAAAATTTAAGGCCAAGCTTTTTTGCCTGGCCTATAAAAAAAAAGCTTCCCTAAGGAAGCTTTTTTTATACTCTCGCAACAGTTAGTGTTTTTCCAAGAGACTTAGACTTGCGGCCAAAAACGCTGTGTTTCTCTTCGTTTTCAGCTTCTTCTTTACATAAAATGCAAAGATCACTTGTTAGTCTTGCTTGTAATCTTGCAAATGGAATATTTCCACCACAAGATTCACACTCACCGTAAACATCCTCCTCAATCTTTTTTAATGATTTAAGAACCTTTTTTAAAAAAAGATTCTCTCTATTCGTAAATCGAGTTGTTTGTGAAAGCATAATATTTTCATTAGCTTCATCAACACTGTCTTTACCTTCAGATTGAGAAAAATTAAGTTGGGAAGATTTTGCTGTCATGCTATTAAGAATTCTTTCTTTCTCACTTAAAAGCATGTCCCTGAGTTCGTTGGTTTGCTTGGCCGTAATACGACGTACCGGTTTGATCCTCATTCATCCCCCCCTATTGCGATGATTGAACTTTTAAGAAATTTTAAAACATAATACAGGTCATGAAACAGAAGTTAAAAAGAGGAATTTATACAATTTCTGTCAGGTATTGGGGATAAATAGTGAATACTCGCAGTTGGAACGCGTTAACTACTTAATTTATAACGTGAATTACTTTTCTTTGTCCAAAGTCACATTGAGTGCACCGTGCCGTTTCTTGCACAAGCATATTTCCTACATCACTAAAATGACTCATGGCCAGTTTAGATCCGCATTTAGGGCAGTTTTCAATTTTCTCTTTTACAGATTTTACATCACCAAAGTATTCTTCAAAGGACTCAAACTCATAATCGTATCTATTAATCATAATGCCACCTTTAAACTGCTAACAAAGTCATAATCGGAGAGCTGTTAGAAAACATTAAAAACTAGAAAAGTTGGGAATATTAAGGAGCAAAGAGCAAAAGAAATAGGCAGAGATACCAAAGTTTGTTACTAGATCTTTATGAAAAAACTAATACTTGCAAGCCAGTCCCCCTTCAGAAAAGAACTATTAAAAAGACTTCAAATTCCATTTGAAACTTCTAATCCAAGAGTTAATGAAGATATTTTTAAATCAGAAATCAAAGAACCTCTGCAATTGGCCCAAACTCTAGCAAAGCAAAAAGCAGTAAATATACTGGCAGGTCTTAAAGATACTGTGGTTATTGGCTCTGATCAGGTGGCTCATTGCGAGGGAGAGATTCTTGATAAACCTGGTAGTAAAGAAAAGGCCTTAGAACAATTGATAAGTTTAAATGGCAAAACTCATGAGCTTATTACAAGTGTCTATATAGTAAGCTCTAATAAAGCGGTTGAGTTCACAAATATAACAAGACTTACAATGAAAAATCTTAGTCCAGCGGAGCTTTCAATCTATATTGATAAAGACCAGCCCTTTCAAAGTGCAGGCTCTTATATGATTGAACGTGCAGGTATTGCTCTATTTTCAAAAATAGACACTGATGACTTCACGGCCATTATTGGCCTACCACTTTTGCAATTAACTCAAGCTCTACAAGAATTTGAAATAAAGGTACTTTCTTGAGGCTCTTTTTTATTTTTCTTATTAAGATTTATCAATGGACTCTTAAACCTTTTCTAGGTCCAAGGTGCCGATTCAATCCAAGTTGCTCCCATTATGCAATTGAGTGCTTTGAAAACTTCAATGCTTTTAGAGCAAGTATTTTAACTCTAAAAAGAATTAGTAAATGTCATCCCTGGAACCCTGGTGGTAATGACCCTGTGCCTAGAAACTAAATTTCAATAAAATTTTCAAAATCATGAAAGTCTGGTTCCTCAGCACTGTGCTTTATGGCCCAATACTCCATAGGTCCAACAGTAGTTGCATTAATTGAAAAATGTGAAAAACGCACTTCAGGTAAAACTAAAATGGCCTTCACTCCATCGGCCATAATACTAAGTTCTAGAAGTTTAAAGTCATTTGATTCAACCATCCCCTTTCTATAATCATCAAAATAATAACAATTCCATTTACCATTAGGGGATAAATTAATTTCATAATATGCAGTACTATTTCTAATTTTTAAAAAACCTTCAAAACAAGTGCTTTGCCATAAATTATGGGACCTTGGAACTTGTGATAAATTAAAAAGAGCAAATTTGGAGTACCCTTCAATTCTATAAGTAAGAGTAACTGTGTGATCATAGGTTTGGATATTAGAATACAAACTAAGATCAGACTTACCAAATGGTCTTAGTTCAAAATCTTTATTCATAACTACCCTTTGAAATAAAGATAATACCCTTGATGCTTTCTCATATTTAAAACACCGTTATCAAATATAAGGTATTGTCCTTTTATCCCTGTTAAAGTTCCTTCAATAAGTGGCTTTTTATCAAAACTAAAAGAGCTTATTTTCTTAGGAACTTCTAATATAGGGTATTCTATATTGACTTCATCATCTTCAGACTCAATGGCATTATAATCATCAAAAAGGTAATCAAACTCATTGAAAATACGCTCTTTTTCTTCATAAAGGTCAACATCAATAAATTCACCTTTAAGCATGTTTCGCCAATTAGTCTTGTCATTCATGGTCTTTTTTACCTCGGCCTCAATAAGACCTGAAATATGACGAGTTTCTACTTCGACTAATTTAAGTGCCTTAACAGCTCCCTGATCTATCCAGCGGGTAGGTGTTTGAGTATGCCTAGTGATTCCAATTTTCACTCCTGAAGTAATCGAGAGATAAATATAATGAGGAATCATACAGTTTTTTTTCCCCCACTCAGGCTCTCGACAAGTGCCTTTATCAAAATGGCATTTCTCTGGAGAGAGAATACAGGAGTCACATTGGGCAAGCTTTATAAAATTTGGATATGAATAACCTTGTCCGTAAGACTTTTTAATCAATTTACCATCATAGATATCATTGATTTGTCCTTTAAATTCAAAGCTTATTTTCTTACCAAGATACTCATTTAGCTTTAAAAGGTTTTCCCCCATAGGAAGAGCGTACTGCACAGGAGAGCTTAGCTCAGATTTCATTTTAAGAATATTACCTTCCATTTAAAAACTCTCCTAATAAATGAATGATAGAAAGCGGTATTTCATGTCCACCAGCAAAATCTTGAAATTGATATTTAGTATGGACCGATAAAAAATCTTTAAGTTCGCTGGCCCATGAGTATGGAAGGACTGGATCCATTGTTCCATGAGTTTGCAGACAATTAATATCTTTTAATTGCTCAATTTGATTTTTCCATTTTGAAAGACGATTAGGAGCAGAACTTAATAAAAATAATCCATCAGGTTTCCAATTCAGCTCAGTTGCTACATCAAGAGCGACCATAGAGCCTTGAGAGAAACCTCCTAAAAATAATTGTTTATATTTTGGTCTTAAGTATTCACATAACTCACAAACCATCTCTGTTGCGCGATTCATTGCTTGCACCATCTCTGGTGTAAAAAGGGATTCAAAGCTTTGGCCATTTTCTAGAGCTTCAAATTTTTCAATAGCAATTGGAAACCAGGCCTTAGAGGGAAAAAAAGGTGAATCAAAAGCTTTTAAAGGAGCATCAGGGTTATACCAATCAAAGCTTTTATGAGAGTTTATGGCATCAGCAATAGGAGCAAGATCATGCATATTTGCACCAAAGCCATGCAGGGTGATCACGGCCTTCTCAGCGTTGTTCTTTTGAACCAAACACTCTAGACTTTTAATTGTTTCTAAACCCATTGGAGTACCTATGTCCTCAATATTTACAAAAATTATTAATGGTGAGCTTCCTTGCCACAAGGTTATGGAAGACGATTTTAGCATGTCCATCATGACTATTGCACCCATAACACCTGGGCATGTGATTGTTTACCCAAAGATTGAAGTTGATCATTTGCCAGATATTCCTACGGATATTTATTTAAAAGTTATGGAGCATGCTCAAATTATTTCAAAGGCAATCCATAAAGCCTCCGGCAAAAAACGTGTCACTATGGCCATTCAGGGCTTTGAAGTGCCACATTTTCATGTGCATCTGATACCGGCCGATGGTCCGTCTGAGTTTGATTTTAAACTAGCTAAGAAGGCTTCAGACCAAGATCTAGCTGCTATATGTGCGAAAATTCGAGACTGCCTCTAAGCTTTACAGTTTTGATTCATTTTGGATGAGATTAAGGAGTATAATAATCTAATGACTTATAAATATCAGATTAATAAAGGCTACAGATTTCTTATTACTGAAGATCAAAAGATTTTATTTATTCTTAATGAGAATGATATTAATGAATCCGCATTTTTATATAAAGGCCCAGGCATCGCTTATTTAGACGAAGTTATAACTGACAATACTCATTTTGAAGATAAAGACTTTCAAATACCATCAACGGATTCACAGTATTTAGATTTATTAAAAGAACTCCATAATCATAAAATTGTAAGTTTTCTTAATCATGAGAAAAACTTCCAATTAAAATCCCAACATCTTCAAGAAAAGAATTTTCTAGATCTTACAGAAGAAGAATTTGAAGCTTTAGCATTTTGTAGCCAGGAATGCATGGGCGGTGTTCTTTATGAAGTCTGTATTTCAGGTGATGGAGGCCCCATAGGATCTTGTTAGTTTAAATATTACAAATATACTCAAATTCATCTTTTGAAACAGGTATAATTGATAATCTGCTTCCCTTTTGTAATAAACGCATTTTTTCTAATTTTTTATGCTTTTTAAGCTCATCTAAGGGTACTAGGTTTTTAAATTTTTCAATAAATTTAACTTGAACCATAAACCACCGAGGGTTTTCTTTAGTAGATTTCTCATCAAAATATTTAGATTTTTTGTCCCAAGATGTATGATCAGGGAAAGCTTCTTTTATAACTTCAGCAATCCCAGCCACACCAGGTGGTTTAGCATTAGAGTGATAAAAAAGAACCAGATCCCCTTTTTTCATATCATCTCTCATAAAGTTTCTGGCCTGGTAATTTCTTACTCCATCCCAAGGCTCACCTTTAGCCCCTCTTTTTTTAAGATCATCAATACCAAAGACATCCGGCTCAGATTTCATAAGCCAATAGTTTTTTGCCATTTCTAATCCTTAAAATACTTTTTGATTTTTTCTAGTTGGAAATTTGGTAGTGCAAATGCTGCTTTATGGATTTCATTATTATAATAGCCAAATTCAAGACCAGATTTTTTTGACTTAGTTTCATCTAGATCTTTTAAGGGATGAACTCCTTTGGATCCATAACTGAAAGTCCAAAGCCCACCAGGGTAAGTGAGATTATGATAATTATAAGCTCTTGCTATTGGAAAAATTTCACTCACAATAGACATGAGCTTTTCTTGCATAGGAGCTGCATAAAATGGAGACTCAGCTTGAGAGACAACAATTCCATTATCGTTTAAACATTTGTTTATATCCTGATAAAACTCTGGCCCAAACAAAGGTTGCGCTGGACCAATAGGATCAGTGGAATCCACTATAATTACATCAAATTTTTTATCTGTTTCTTTAACGTATTTAACACCATCTTCAATTAAAAGTTCTAGCTTGGGGTTACTAAAACATGCTGATGTCTGAGGAATATGTTTCCTACAACCCTCAACCACAACAGGGTCAATTTCAACCATAACACAACTCTCAACAGAGCTATGACGAAGCACTTCCCTAGCAGATCCTCCGTCTCCTCCACCGATAACTAATACGCTTTTAGGATTCGGGTGAGAAAACATAGGTACATGAACAATCATATCGTGATAGATAAACTCATCACGCTCAGTAATCATCACAAGTCCATCATTTAAGAGCATCTTTCCATGACCTCGAGTTTCAACAATATCAACTTTTTGAAAATCAGACTGTCCGCTAAAAAGAGTTCTATCAACTCTAAAACGGATTCCATAAAAATCTTCAAATCTCTCTTCAATCCATAACTCACTATTCATTTTTGCCTCTATATTAAATCTGGTTTTCTAAAATCTGCTTGCTCTGTCATAAAATGTGAAAACTGAACTAGGTAGCCACAACTAAGATGTGTTCTCACATGATCAACCCTATTATAGTGACTCGCAAACTCAATTGGTTCATCAATATCGTATGTAATTAAATCAAAGCTTGTTGGTTTTAATAATTGAACAACTTTATTTAAAAGATCAGCTCTGTTGCCATCCAAGCTTAAGCTTGTTTCAAAGCTAACATAACTATGTCCCTGTTCAGGTGTGATATGAATAGTTATATAATCATCTCCCTTAACTCCATTTAATGAATAACCACAAGGAGAAAAAAGATAATCATCTAGCTTGAAATCAGAAAAGAGCTCGTTAATTTTTAGAAGGCTTCGAATCTTATCAATATCTTGATTATGGCATTGGAGAACTTCTGCAGCCTCTCCTTGGATATGATACATAAGAAGCTCACTTGTCGTATCTCCTATAATTGGATGATAGGGACGGTCCAAATGAAAAAGATGATTATGATGCCCATCTAGATAGCCAAAACGAAGAGCTACTCCTGGCATAAGTTTTTTAAGTTCATCTACATCTTGAGAAAATGATGTAAGTTGTCCGCGGCTATCATATTCATTTTTTCTTTGAAAGATTAAAGATTCAATATTCTCCGCTCCTACTTTCTCTATAGCACTTAAAATAGATTTTAAAAGCACCGTTCTCCCACAAGTGATCATAACAAATCGATCATCCCAAACAAAAAGAGAGGACTCTGAAAGAAGATAGGCCGTTAGCTGATTTGATTCAATTTTAGACAGTATAGTAGCATTACAACGCTTAACAACTTCTTCCCAATAATTATCTCCAAAGCCACGTAGATTATGGCCTTTTATAACTACTTCAACTTTTTTTTCTGATCCTTCAAACAACATTTTTATACCTTCTCTTTTTGAGGATACGGATCTTTATTTAAAAAAATGAATTCATGAATCACAGGAGCTAACTCAATTTGTTTATCATAATAGAAAACTTCATAATCACGATCATCTATAAAAAGACTCGTGCTTTCATCTAATTGAAGTTTAGTCTCCATCTCTTTATGTAGAATAACGGCATCAATTTCTGTTTTGAGGATACATTCAATAACATCATAAGTTTTCACACAATAAGCAAGATATTGAGTATCTATTTCACCATTAATAAGAAGGTAGTCACCAAGAGCGTCTTTTTCATCACGAATTAACTCCAAGTCTAATTTTAGATATGAGGTCTCACCGTTAATATCTTCACTATCAACTTCTTCATTAAGTTCTTCTAAAATTTTTTTTACCCAATCTGTTTTTTCATCTATCAAAAGATCTTGAGGTAATTTTAAGGCAAGTGTATTTAAGTAGAAACTCTCTTTCATCTAATCACCAATTTTTACAGACCAAGACTTACCAGCTCCACCGTCTTGAAGTTCTATACCAAGTGCTGCAAGCTCATCACGGATTTGATCTGCTTTGCCCCAATCTTTTTCTTCTCTTGCTTTTAAGCGTTTTGCAACTAAAGCCTCAACTGTTTGAGTGTCAATTTTTTTCATACGGACAAGTACTTCTTGAATACGATCCAGCACTACTTTCGATGGCTCTTCAAATAAAGAAAGTATTATCCCTTGATCTTTTAGCCAAGACTGAAATCTCATGGCCGTAGCTTTAGAGTCATCCGTTATTTTTTTCTTGTTTAAATTAAGAGCATTAAAGGCCCTCACTACCTCAAAAATACAAGCAAGTACTTTTGGCGTATTAAAATCATCATTAAAAGCATTTTCAATTTCTTTCGTTTGCTTTTCCATAAGTTCATTAAGCTTAGGGTTTACAACTCCGTTATCTGTACTCCCTATCTCTTTCGCATTTAAAAGAGCTGAGTGAATCCTATGAAGAGCGGCCATTGAATCAAAGACCTTAGTGTCATCAATATTCATATGGGTTCTATAATGAGCGCTGAGCATAACATATTTAAAGATCTCAGCTGAGTAATTACCTACAAAATCTCTACACTTGATAATATTTCCAAGAGACTTACTCATCTTTTCATTATCAAGATTAATAAAATTATTATGCATCCAATATTTTGAATAATGCTTGCAAGTTCTTCCCTCTCCTTGAGCAATTTCATTTTCATGATGTGGAAAAATTAAATCAATCCCACCACCATGGATATCAATACTCTCTCCCAATATGGATTGGATCATTGCAGAACATTCAATATGCCAACCAGGACGGCCTTTGCCCCATGGTGATGTCCAATAAGGCTCACCCTCTTTAGCTGGTTTCCACAAAACAAAATCTGCAGGACTTTTTTTACGACTATCAACTTCAACTCTTTGCCCAGCCACAAGATCTTCTAATTTTTTTCCAGAAAGTTTTCCATAAGTATCAAATTTATCAATTGAAAAAAATACTTCTCCATCAATGACATAAGCTACATCTTTTGCAACCAGATCACTGACAAAGTCTATAATTTGAGGAAGAAACTCTGTCACTCTTGGATTATGGTCGTGAGCACGAAGACCAAGGCTATTAAAATCTTTTTCAAACTCAGCAATATACTCTTCTGAAATTTCACTGGCCTCAACACCTTCATGTTTAGCACGATTAATAATTTTATCGTCAACATCAGTGTAATTAAAAACATAGGTTACTTTATAACCTTGTCGTTCAAGCCAATTTCTTACAACATTAAAAAAAATAGGCCCTCTAAAGTTTCCGATATGCAAAAAATCATAAACAGTAGGTCCACAGACATACATTTTCACTTCACCTTCATTTAAAGGCCTAAATTCTTCAATGCTTTTTGAAAGTGTGTTGTAAATACGTAGACTCATGTTTGCCCTTTAATAAATGAGCTTTTCTAGATAGCAAAAAAAGAGTTTTATTGCAAAGCGATTGATAATATAACTTAATTATTTTAGATAGTTATAAGCATTTAATAAGGATTTCTATGGATCTTCTCATAAAAGGTGGAAACGCCTTGCTTCCAAGCGGCATTGAAGCAATTGATATCGCTATTCAAAATGGTCAAATTTCGGCCATTGGTGACCTCTCAGGCAAGTATGAACCTAAAAAAGTCATTGACGCCACAGGCCTTTATATCCTTCCTGGTATTATCGACTCCCAAGTTCATTTCAGGGAGCCAGGTGCTACTCATAAAGAAGACCTCACTACAGGATCTAGGTCGGCCCTTCTAGGTGGAGTCACAACATTTCTAGAAATGCCTAATACAAACCCAAGTACAACATCTAAAGAAGCTCTTTTACATAAAGTTGAAATAGCTAAAAAAAATTGTGTAACAAATTTTGGTTTTTTTATGGGAGCGACTGCTCATAATTTAAACGAGCTTAAAAACTCACATGAAATTCCTTATTGCTGTGGAATTAAAATCTTTCTTGGCAGCTCTACAGGAGATCTTCTTTTATATGAAGAGAAAAAGCTCGAAGAAATCTTTACTCAAACTAAAGGCGTGATTGCTCTTCATAGTGAAAACGAAGAAATGCTTAAGGCCAATATCTCTATTAGAGATAATGCAACATCGGCCCATGCTCACCCCCAATGGCGATCTGTTGAAGTTTGCCTAAGCTCAACTAAAAGACTTATTGAGATTGCAAAAAGATGTAATCGCAAGGTCCATGTACTTCATATTTCTACTCAAGAAGAGATTGAATTTTTAGAAGATCATAAAGATATCTGCACAGTAGAAGTTCTTCCACAACACCTCACTCTTAATGCTCCCGATTGCTACGATAAGCTTGGAACCTATGCCCAGATGAATCCTCCCATAAGAGAAAAGCGGCATCAAGACGCCCTTTGGAGAGGTATTAAAAACGGTACAGTTGATATTGTTGGGTCTGATCATGCTCCTCATACCAAAGAGGAAAAGGACAAGGGCTACCCCCACTCTCCATCTGGTATGCCAGGAGTTCAAACCATGCTGCCTATTATGCTTGATCATGTAAATAACGGACGTCTTAGCCTTGAGCATATGAGCAGACTTTTAAGCTCTAATCCAGCAAAACTATACGGACTTAATAAAGGACGAATTGAGCTTGGCTTTGATGGTGATCTCACTATTGTTGATCTAAAAAAAGAAGTCACTCTCACAAATGAAATAATGGCCACAAAGTCTGCTTGGACGCCTTATAACGGCATAAAAGTTAAAGGCTATCCAACTCATACAATTATCAGTGGAATTGCTCATCAGATATAATTCAAAAAAGTTGAAGATAGTTAATTATCAGAAGAGATTTTGTGTGAGCCAAGCTCTTTCATTGCCTTGATGGCCAAATTTCCAGAAATATCTTGAAGACTATCTAATTTATCAAAACTTTTAACGGGAGAATTCCCTTTAAGCTCAATTGTTAATACTGGAATACTATTATCTCTCCACATATATCTCCCCAGGGAACCAGGATAATGCCCAAAACGCTTCCAAGGAAGAATATTAAAGTCAGGGTACTTCATTTTGGGTCCATCGAAATCAAGATGCCCAAGAGGTGTATGAACTGAGATAATAAAATCAGGTTTAAAATCTTTAATATGCTCAATTAAGCAAAGAGTTTCAATTTCACTTGCTGGTCTTGGCCCTGGATATTTTCTCCAAGTGGAGCGGTATCTTTCTTTCCAAAGTTTATGGGCCAAAACATCCCAGTTTTTTGTTGGAAAATTTCTATTTATATCAACCCCATTTGCATTAGGACGAGTTTTAAGAACGAGACCATCAGGGTTAGCAACAGGGATAATTCTCCAGGAGTTTCTTGGATCTAAATCTGTCAGCCGCTCCATCCAAGATCTTGCAACAGAACCTGCAGGAAACTCATCCCCATGAACAAGTGCAATTGTAAGAATCTTTAATTGATCTCTTTTTTGAGACATTTTATCAAAATGATAAATTGGTCTATTTTGAACACTTTGACAGGCATCAAGTTGTTTTACTTGATTACAGGCCTGCTCTAAACGATCAGGTTTTGCTTTACCAGGAAGCCCTTTCAAAGACTCAAAACATGTTTTACTTAAATTAGCAGTTTTAATTTTTGCTTTCTCTACTTGTTTTACAAGTTCAACCTTAGCTTCAATGACTTTTTCAGTTTTTGTTTCCGGCTGAGAAGTATTTTCATTTGGTACAAATGGGAATTTTGAGCAAGAGTAAAGAAATACAATGCATAAGAGCATCAGAAAAATTGATTTCAAGTTTGTAAACCTTTTTAAATTAAAGCCAGATCATTCTATCTTTCTTAGACATCACTGGCAATAATTCACCTAAGAATTCTAAGCACTTCCTATCTCTATAATTAAAGTCTCTAACTAATTCTTGGCCAGACATGCTTGCCAATTCATCTAAAGAATGAGATTTTTTGGCAGCGAGTAATTATATAGGTTAAAAATATCCCTATTTCGAGGTTAAAACGTTAATGAATCTAGAAACTCTTAGAAATAATAGTAATAAAATCCTAAGCCCTGAGGTGAAAGACCAAAGCGGACTAAGCGATTTTCAAAAAACTCCAGACAACACAAGCATTGCCATTGACCTTGTAGGAATCGAGCGCTTTAGACTTCCTATCAAAATCGAACATCCTGGTGGTGAGCTTATGGGGCATGACGCACATGCTTCAATGTTTGTTTACCTAGAGGCCGGAAAAACTGGCGTCAATATGAGTCGCTTTTGCACCATCCTTCAAGAAGAAACGGCAAAATCACCGATCTCAAATGATCTTATAGCAAATGTACTGGCCCGATTCAGAAAAGACTTAAGGGATTATGATAATGAAAAACTTATCCCTCGCTCTCAGTTGATTCTAGAGTTTTCATACCCTACAAAACAACAATCACTTAAATCTGAAAATTGGGGCTGGCAGTACTACGATATTGTTCTTAAGGGTAATGAGTGTGAAAGCAAAACAACAATAGAGCTTACTTTAAAGTACGAATACTCATCTACATGCCCTTGTTCTCTCTCTCTTGCGAAACAATACGAACAAGATTACAGAGATGGAAAAACCACTGAAGGTAGTGGGATTGCTTCTGCTCATAGCCAAAGATCTATTGCAACAGTCACAACTGAATACAACCTTGATTCAGATTTTACCATTGAGTCACTTATTCAAATTTGTAGAAAGGCCCTTCCTACAGAAACCCAAAGCCTTGTAAAAAGAGTTGATGAACAAGCTTTTGCTATTTTAAATGGTGATAACCCAATGTTTGTTGAGCACGCCACTAGAAGACTTTCTATGGCATTAAACTCTGATAAAAGAATATTGGATTGGACAGCAAAAGTTGAACATATTGAATCTTTGCATAGCCATAATGCAGTTGCAGTAATCTCTAAAACAAAAAATATTCAATAATTATTTCAGCAAGGCCCTAAGACCTTTTTGAGCGCAACTAGAAAGCTGGTTAGCCTGTATTGATTTTTGCTCAAACTCATTAAGGTCCATAGTATAAGAAATAACGATTTTTCGATCTTTATCAAAAGCAAATACTCTTGTTCCATCAAAGCCGTAAGTATATTTTTTAGGTATAAACTTGAAACGTTTTTTGTCAAAATCTTCTACGGGGGTAAGATGGACTATATGCCCAGTATTTCTTTTGCTTCCAAAAATATGCTTAAGGTACTTTTGGTCATAATCAAAATGGGAACGATTTATTTTAAACAAATAATGCTTGCTCATCTGTTGATAAATATCTTGTACTGTATAAGCGACAGCTTTTTGAATACGTTTGAATATATTTTGGTCATCCAAATTTTCAGCCTCTTTAATATTTTCAAAATAAGCAATCTTTTTTCCTCCAATATTTTTAGTTCTCTTAACAGTAGTTTTGCCAGACAAAGCAGCTTTAAGATTGGCCAATGCTTCTTCGGATTGGGTAGTAAGATTTATAGAGCCTCCTTTAATCCTTTCAGCCTCTCTTAGATAATAGTTCAAGAAAATATCTGAAAATTTAATACTTCTAAAATGATTCATAAAGGGATTATAGGCTTGAGAGCTATAACTCCAAGAATGTATGCCAGGCCTATGATTAAGTTTTCCATCCACAAAGTTTTCATTCACAATACTATGAGGTTTGAGGTTAGGGTTTACATTATAAAAAAGTCTTTTCCCCTGAGAGAGTCTTATATGTGGGTCAAACATAACATCGCTTATATCTCTAAAGCCTATATCAATAATTTTATCTGTTTTTTCATCAAGAATCGCAAAAAGGTTTTGTCCATGGCCTTCAACATAAATACCATGTGTGAAATTAAGTTGTGCGTGAAATTTTGCTAGTTTTGGAACAAGTTCTTCACGCATGAAAGAATCAAAGGCAAAAACATTATTTGTTTTTTGCTCCCAATAATCTTTATCAAGTAGTCCATGGAGAGGAACCATATAGCTTCCCTTAGGTAGTCCCCCTTCTGGTTCTACAGATCTCAGCAAATAGGAATAGGTTCCTTTTTTGCCAACGGTTGCAACAAACTTTTCCGGTAAGTAGTGAAACTTTTGAGAGTTAGGAGTGTGATTATAAATTTTTTCTAAAATCGTATTACCGTGAACACCATTTCTTAAATTTTCACCATCATTATGCCCGGCCCAATTATTTGTTTTTAAAAACATGGGACTATTCTCTGGTTTTTTAGGATCCCAGACAAAATAGCTTGAATGGCCCTGAATTTTAATTCCTTTTAAAATCGATTTTGGTGGATCACTAGCAAGCGAATCTAAAACTTTCCTTTTAGGTTTTGTAATACCTCTAATCCAATAGCTTATATGTTTAAAGTTATTTTCATGTGGTAAATCACTTACAATACTTTTCCCACTAAACTCTGTAGGGTCAAAAAAAACATTAAGCCATTTCCTTCCATCTCTAGTTTCAATTGCAAAATCGATATTTTCTTTTTCAAGACTTTCAGTTGTTATAACAAAAGCATCATCAAGAGGAACCTGATAATGATAAATCTCTCTTATAATATTATCTTTATGATCTAGAGGCAGTGTAATACTTTTTCTTTTTTCTGCATTTTTAAACTCTAGCTCAATATACTTACGCCATTTCTTTGGAACTTCATTGAGGTCAATAGCTCCAAAGGCTGCATTAATAAGTAAAAATAGTAATAAAAAATGATTTTTCACAGATCTTTATCGGCAGTGAATAGGACTTAATTATGGAGTAGATTAATAAGGTTTAGTGTGAGTTCTCACTGAATGGAATACCTGAGACCCAATTTCCATTAACTTTAACTCCCCAATGAAGATGTGGCCCTGAGACTCTCCCGGTTGCTCCAGCAAGCCCTAAGGTTTCACCTTTAGGGATGATCTCTCCTTCTCTGGCCTTAATTTCTGATAGATGGCAATACATTGTAAAAATATTAAGCCCATGATCAATAATGACTGCATTTCCGTTGAAAAAAAGATCTCCTGCAAAAACAACTCGTCCTCTGTTTGCTGCAGGTATTGGAACTCCTACTGCTGCTCTAAAATCTGTACCCAAGTGAACTGAGTTCTTCTTATTATTAAAAATCCGTTTAACTCCAAATGGACTCGTAATAACTGATTCTATAGGCACCTCAAATTCTTCATTGAAATAAGGAGTTTGGACCCCAGATGAATAAATCTTTTTTTGAAGATCTCTTTCTTTGTACCAACGTTTTAAATTTTTTGGTGAAAGATCAATATGTTTTTTAGGAACATTGAGCATTTCTTCTTTGAATTTAAACTCTATCCAGCTCACCTTAAAAACCTCTAAAGGTTTTTGTCTTTTAGGTAAAACCGCCTGGCAAGAAAAGTTTTTAGGTCTATAATAATTTATACTCAAATATGTTTTTAAAATATTGTCATGAACAGTAAAAAAAACATTTTGATTATCACAAGTAAGAACTTTAGGTCTTGTTCCACCAAGTTCTTCTAAGTTTAACTTTACACTTAACCCATGACCTCTTGGAATAGTGATCTCTTTAGCTTTGAACTCTTTTAAAATTTTGGCCTTGGACTTTAAAACTGGGAGCTTTTTTCTAGTGGAAGAGCACCCCCCCAAAACGATAGCTAGAGCTAATAAAACCAATATATTGAATGTAAATCTCATGAAATTTCCTTAATTCTTACTATGATTCACATTTCTGATCAGAAAATCAAGAAGTTACAGGAAGTCTTTTCATGGGGGATAGACAATCCCTATTTTGCTTGGCAGTGTGTCATTCTATGGGAATAGGCCCTGAGAGCTATTATGAAAGTATTATTTGCCATTATTTTAAACTACCTAATTTGCCAGACTGCTACTGCCAGGCTTCATAGACTACCTTTGGACTTATTGGAGCGGGTACAATCATACAGACCATTTGAAAAGAGCTACCAAAAGACTCTGGATCAATTTAAGAATTTCGCAGACCCCTATGCCAATATCTATGGGAAATCTCTTTTTTATGTGGATATGGATATCTCTGATAGTTTCCAAGTTTTTGCTGATGAAGTTGATGATGATTGGGTAATCTATCTCTCAGGTGGTGTTTATAGACATTCAAAAATGAATGAGAGTATTTTTGTTTTAATTCTTTGCCATGAGCTTGGTCATTTTTTAGGGAAGGCGCCTTATTTTTTAGATCCTGATTACGCAAAGTTTAGTAATGAGGGACAAGCGGATTATTTTGCAGGCTCTTGTTTAAAAGATTATCTAAAAGAATTACCTGAGAAACTTACAAAAAAGAGTTCAAAAAGGGCCATAAAAATCTGCCAAGAAAACTACGAAGCAGAACTTGATCTTAAAGCATGCGCCCAAACCCTGGACACAGCTAAAGATCTAACAAAAATACTGTCTCCTCGTTTTCTTTTTGGTAAACCGAAGCTTAAAAAGAAAGACCTATCACAAGTAGATATGACTCTAGATAGTTATCCAAGTCTTCAATGTCGCCTTGATACAATAAAGCAAGGTGCTCTTTGCTCATCAAGTCTTTTAAGTGGTGAAGCCCCTTGCAATGAAGCACTTGGATCTAGGCCAAGTTGTTGGTATAAAGAACCTCTAGATTGAGGATTTAAAATGTACAATAAGCAAATAAGACCAAGAAGATTAAGATCAAGCAAAGGTATAAGAAACCTAGTAAAAGAGACCTCTCTAAGTCCTAGAGACTTAATCGCACCTCTTTTTATTGTGCCTGGACAAAATATCAAAGAGCCTATTGATTCTATGCCTGGTCAATTCCGATACTCTGTGGACTTATTGATTGAGAAAATAAAAACTCTAAGTAGTCTGGGGATTCAATGTGTTTCTCTCTTTCCTGCTTTAACTGATGAGCTTAAAGATAAAAATGCCTCTGAATCAACTAACCCACAAGGCCTTATACCACAGGCCATAAAAGAAATTAAAACAGCTGTGCCTACTATGCTTGTCATGGTGGATGTAGCAATGGATCCCTATTCCAGTGATGGACATGATGGTTATGTTGATGAATCAAGTGGTGAAATAATAAACGATAAAACTCTTGAGATTCTTTTTGCCATGGCCTTAAATTTTGCAAAAGCAGGAGCTGATATTTTAGGTCCAAGCGATATGATGGACCATCGAGTTGGCTTTCTTAGAAAACATCTTGATGAGCATGGCTTTACTAATATTTTAATTATGAGCTACACGGCTAAATATGCATCATCATTTTATGGCCCTTTTAGGGATGCACTTGATAGTGCTCCAAAGTCTGGAGATAAAAAAACTTATCAAATGGATTTTGCAAATGCCCAAGAAGCACTCAAAGAATTAGCTCTTGATGAAAAAGAGGGTGCTGATATTGTCATGGTAAAACCGGGCATTAGTTATCTTGATATCGTTTATAGACTTTCTCAAAATACAAAACTACCTATTGCTGCTTATCAAGTCAGCGGTGAGTACTCCATGATAAAAGCTGCCAGTGAAAAAGGTTGGTTAGATGAAAAATCTGTCATGATGGAAACTCTTACTTCATTTAAAAGAGCAGGTTGTGATATTATTTTAACTTACTTTGCTGAACAAGCCGCAAGAGAGTTAAATAAATGAGTATCACAGCTAGAAAAGATGAAGTTTTAAAAAGATTTACAAGTTTTGACTCTTGGGAAGATCGCTACAGACAATTAATTCATTATGGTAAAAAAATTGCGACTATGAACTCTGAAGAAAAAGCTGACGAACTCCTTGTTCCAGGATGTCTTTCTAAAGTTTGGCTTAAGCATGAACTTAGAGATGGTAAGATTTTCTTTAAAGCAGATAGTGACGCTGCAATTACAAAAGGAATTATTGGAGTCTTAATTTCTGTCTACTCTGACTCAACACCAGAAGAAATAACCTCTCTCTCTCCAGATTTTTTAAAAGAAATTGGAATTACAGATCATCTTTCTATGAATCGTAGAAATGGCCTTGCCAATATGTGCAAACTTATCCAGGGCTATGGTGAAAAATACGCTCAAACTTAAAATATAGATTTTAATTAGACAGAAACTTCAGCTTCCCGTAAATTGTGCCTATGAGTGCATTACTAGAAGTCCTTGGGGCTTGCGGACAAATTTTTGATGATAGCTTTACAGTTGCTGATCTTAAAACAAAGGATGAGCCCTTAGTTTTTGTTAATGAATCATTTCTAAGATTAACTGGGTACTCAAAAGAAGAAGTGCTTGGAAAAAACTGTCGCTTTCTTCAAGGTGAAGCTACAGATAAGGTCGTTACAAAACGTCTCAGAGAATCAATCAATAATAGAGAGAGCTGCTACTATGATGTTCTCAACTATAAGAAAAATGGCACCCCATTTTGGAATAGATTGGCCCTTATACCAATCACTCACCAGGATGAGCCTAGATTCTACATAGGAATTCAGCAAGATATTACTAAACAAAAAGAGCTAAACCTTGGAGCTCCTATTGATAAGTTTATCACTCAAGGCCAAAGCACCAATGAAGTGGCCCGATATATCAATAATCCGCTCCTTAGTATTATTAATTCATCCAGAACCCTCCAATACCTCTCAACAGGTCATGACCCTCAAATGCTTAAAGAGATCGTTGAGACTATGAAAACTGAGGTTGCAAGTATCTCAAATTACGTAAAATCGTTATAAAAAGAAGATTGCTTTAAAAATCATGGAATCCTGATGCCGTAAGTAACTGTAATTACTATAAATGTCTCCTGTAACCGATTGTTTTCACATAAACCCGCATTGTTTTTAGTCATAGTCAGTAAATTTTACTCTAAATATCTCTAAGTATGCATTATTTGGAGCAGGGTTTTGGCACAGTACCTGCAAATAAGACAAGTATGAAATGGTTAATAAGCATACTATTTATATCCTTAATCTCATCACCTCAACTGGCAGGTTTACAGTTAGATGATGCAGGCTTTGTCTTTAATTCTGAACACCACAGAAAGCAGTTTACTGAGACTAGAAAATTCATAACTCATAGACATAAGGACATTCTTAATCTTCACCTTAGGGCCTTTGATAATGGACAGGAATTTATTCATAGAATCCTTTTAAGAGAGCTTCCTAAGAAAAGAAGAAATCTTGCAAAGCCGATGGCAAAAAAGATTTTTGATCTTTCAGCTCGCTACCAAGTAGATCCAATATTTGTACTCGCGATAATCAAAAATGAAAGCCACTACCACCCATATGCAATTGGTACTGTTGGGGAAATCGGTCTTATGCAAATTCGTCCAAGTACAGCAAAATGGATTACTAAAAAACTTGGAATGAAATGGCATGGAAGAAAATCATTATTTGACCCAATGGTTAATATTGAAATAGGAATGGCGTACCTACATTATCTAAAAAAAGATCTTGGACATGAAAGACTTGTTTACTTAGCTGAAAATAATATTACTATTATACAAATCTGACGCTGCCGACGA
>CAYGJN010000044.1:0-670 GCA_964350135.1 uncultured Bacteriovoracaceae bacterium
TGTTTAGATAAAAAACTCAAAATTAACTTCTCTGATTTGATGTCTGCCACTGTTGCAATATCACGATCATCTTTTTTGAAATGAATATGTTGCCTTTCAATTTTTTTTTGATAATCCAAAAGAACATCACCAACTTCATAGCAAAGTTCTTCTATTTTCCTGGCCATATTTTGTAATTTAGTCTTCGATATTTTCATTATTCTTCTCTAGTTCTGATATTAGCTCTTCTACCTCTGATTCAGTTTGCGGCGAATATGCCACTGAGTAAGACTCATTAAACCAATGACCTAAATCTACCATTTTGCACCTTTTAGAGCAAAATGGTCGAGAGTCTGATGACCAATAATTAAACTCCTTCTCACATGTTCTACATTTAATAATAAGTGGCTCTTTTTTATCCATGCTCCAATGCCCATGCGAAAAATTGCTTCTTTAAGTTCTTAGAAATTTCAGATTTAAAATTTATCTTATCAATCTTATTTACTGTGGTCACCAACTTTAGAGAGTTAGTAGTAAAAGCTTCATCAAAATTTACTAGTTCATCTAGATAAATATCTCTTTGATTAACCTTCAAACCATTTTTATTGGCGAAATATAAAAAGCGATTTTGAGTAATACCCCAAAGTATCCAAGGTTTGTTTGCAGGCGTTAAAATTTCATCATCTTTTAT
>CAYGJN010000044.1:680-19548 GCA_964350135.1 uncultured Bacteriovoracaceae bacterium
CCCCCAGTGCCTACCCCACACCACATACCTCGACTCGTCCCAGCCCACAGAGAGATTTTCTATCTCTTTTCGATACCATGGCAGCTTAACATGCCCTCTTTCTAAAAACTCTTCTCTTTTTTGAGTTGCTAGACTTACTTCATTTTCAGTCTGAACAAAACGACTCCCAAAACAAGCGATATGTGGAATTAAGTTCTTTGTTTTTCTTTTGGGACCAAGCTCTTTGTCAGTTGAGAATAAATGAATCTTAAAAGAATAATTTTCAAGTCCTGGTAGTTGAGACTTTAATCGATCAAGTTTATTTTCTAAGAGGTTCTCGTCTGTATGAGGATAAAAATCCAGCCAACCTTTTTTAAGTCTTTTTTTATGAAACTCCCAAAAAAGGGCTTTCCCACTACAAATAAGACCAGTTGTAAAAACACTCTCTCCATACAAAAAACCTCTATTCATAAGAAGCTCTCTCTCAGAAAGTGGCCTATAAAAATCTTTTATAAAAAAACTACTGCTCATTTAAACCCCAAGGCTTGATTATAGTATTAATTCTATGTTCTGGCCGAAATGGGCAGCGCAGCATGATTGATAAAACACGGCCTAAATGATAATTCTTGATGCTGCTCAAAAAGGATTTGCATGGAAGAAACTTGGGACTTTTATATTTATGGCTTTGGGAATCAGGCGAGGGCCTGGGCCGCCAATTTATTGGACAATAATAGGACCCCTAAAATTGTCTTAAGAAGTTTTGAAAGCTCCAGCTACAAAGAAGCGTTGAGTTTAGGTTATGAAGTTTGCACTGAAACAAGTTTACCTAAAACTTCAATCAGCATAGCACTTTTAACTCCGGATAATACTCATCTTGAAATTCTTGAACGACTTAATCTTAGTAAGGGCTCCCAGGTTGTTTATGCTCATGGTATATCAGTCTTTCAAAACAAATTAGATCAAAAATTTTCTCATATATCTCACCTTTTATTGGCACCGAAAGCTATTGCTAGTGAACTACGCTCAAGGTGTAAACAGAGACTCTGGATACCTGCAGCCTTTAGTTTAGAGTTCTCAAAAAGAACTGATGATTATGAACTGCTCTGTCTAATAAAGGAATTGATTGGCATTACACATTGGACAATGAGTTCATTTGAACAAGAATTTAAGACAGATCTTTTTTCAGAACAAACTCTTCTTTGCAATGCTTTACCTATTATTATTGAAAAGTCCTTTGAATACCTTGTTAGCAAGGGCATTGATTCAAAGCTTGCATATTTTGAGACATTGGTAGAGAGCAAATTTATTGTAGATACTTTATTTGAACAAGGATACTCAAAATTCTTTGAGCTTATCAGCCCCTTGGCATTAGTTGGTGGACATAAAGGTTCTGATAAAGTGAATCAATTTGACTGGAATAAATTATTTGATGAACTCTGGGCCGATATAGATCAAAATCATTTTATAGAACAATATGAAAAAACTAATATTGAGGACCTAAGAACAGAAATAAAAAATAAGTACGCGAATAGTTCTATCCAAAACCTATTTGAAGAGTTGCAAAATAATGAAAGATAAAAGAAATAATTTAAGAACCTTGCGAAAAGAGAATTTATCAGAACGCAAAGTTTCAATGCTAACTTGCTATGACTACCAAATGGCGACATTGCTCAATGAAACCGAGCTTGACCTTATTCTTGTGGGAGACAGTCTTGGCAATGTTGTTCTTGGTCTTGATACAACTATTCAAGTTACACCTGAACAAATGATACTTTTTACCTCAGCTGTTGTTCGAGGTGCGCCTAATAAATTTGTTATTGTGGACATTCCTTTTGGTGTTACTAATACTTTTGAAAAAGGAGTCCTTACTGTAACAGAGATTTTTCAAAAAACAGCAGCCCAAGCAGTTAAAATTGAAGGAGCTGACCATAATAAACTTCAGATTATTGAACGCCTTGTAAGTTCCGGAATTCCAGTGATGGGACATATTGGTTTAATGCCTCAGTCTGTCCATGGACAGGGTGGCTATTATACTCATGGAAAAACTGACTTAAATAAAAAAAGATTACTAACAGAGGCCCAAGCATTACAAGAAGCTGGTGCTTTTGCTCTCGTACTAGAATGTATCGACCCTATTGTTGCAAAAGAAATTACTGATACACTTAATATTCTTACAATAGGTATTGGCTCAGGGGACTTTGTAGGTGGTCAGGTACTTGTAAGCAACGATCTTTTAAAAAATGGAAAACATCTCCCTCCATCTTTTTGTGAACCACTTGTTGATTTATATGAAATTAAAAAAGAAGCAGTGAATAGATTTATAGCCAAACAAAACACAAACACTCCAGGAAATAAATATGTCGGAATCAATTCTGCACCTTACTCTTGATAACGGAAACTCAAACCCTCATGTTGGAATTTTTAGAGGCCATTCGTTAGAAGGACTTCTGACGATGGAAGAGTTTTTACGTTCATACTCTCTTTCAGATCTCAAGAAAAGAAATATTCCAGTGGCCATCTCTAATGTAGGGAGTGGACTTGATAAACTTGCTGAACTTAAAGAGACTATTATTACTTTTGATAACTTTCTATGTGACGGTAAATTTCTGGATATGAAGACGGAATATGCTCAAACAATTGGAAACGACAGACTTTTTCAATCTTATTACGTGTTTAAACAGGAAATTTATAATCAAAAATCTAAGATTCTCTTAATTGACTCAGGGACTTTCACAACTCTAGATTATATTACTTTTGAAGGACATCTTGGAGGACATATTATCCCTGGTGTAAATATTCTAGCTGAGGGTTATAGAAGAGGCGCTCTCTTGTCAGAGCCTACAACTAATGAACTTATGGGACAACGGTTTGAAATACCCAAAACAACAAAGTCTGCAATTTGTAATGGCGCTGCACTTTTGATTAAATCATTTCTTGATAAGGCCATCTCTAATTTTAAACCAACTCAAATAATAATTACTGGTGGACGATTTGAGTTAATCGAAAGCCTAATCGACTCAAATAAGCCTAAAGTCCAAGTTAAAACAGCACCTAATCTTATTCATCACTCCCTAAGTTATTTAATTTCTAAGTCACCAGGGCGTAAAGAGAAAGTACAATGAAAATAATTTTAGGTGTTACAGGTAGTATCTCAGCCTATAAAGCCTATGACATTTGCCGTGAACTTATAAAAGCAGAGCATGAAGTTAAAGTTGTGTTAACTAGAGGAAGCTTGGAGTTTATTAACCCTAAAACATTTTATTATTTGGGTGCTTCACAAACTTTCTCACCAGACGATGACTTCAATGCAAAGAAATTTAACTCTCAGGAAGTTCTGCATATAAACCTCTGTCGATGGGCCGATAGAATTGTTATTGCTCCCCTTAGTGCTAATACTCTTAACTCTCTAGGGCAAGGTAAAGCATCTAATCTTTTAGAGAATATTGTTCTCGCTTCGTGGGATAAAAGTATTCTCTTGTTTCCAGCAATGAATACTAAGATGCTAGAAAATCCAATTACTCAACTCTCTTTAAATAATCTGAAGAAATACCCACAACTTATTAATTATGGCTCTCAGGTAGGAACACTACTTTGTAAGGAACAGGGAGAGGGCAAGCTTTTAGACACCCAAGAAATTGTAGCTCTTATAGAAACGACTCCATTAAAAATCGAATCTAAAAAAGTTCTTATCACAACTGGTGCAACTCAATCTCCTATTGACCCTATTCGTTTTTTAACAAATGCCTCATCAGGAAAGACAGGGCTTCATCTTATGAGAGAGTTCTTAAGCAAAGGCTACCAAGTTACCTTGGTCGCAGGAAGAGACTCTATTGCAGAGATCGATCTTTTTAAAAGACACCCTAGGGCCAAGATTATAAGAGTCTACACTACTCGAGAAATGAGCAATGTAGTTAAGGAGTATTTTGAGAGCTCTGATATTTATATCTCAAGTGCTGCTATCAATGATTTTGAGTTTGAAACTTCTAATGAAAAAATTAAAAAAAATAATGTCTCTGATCAATTACTGATTAAAAGAACACCTGATATTTTAAAAGAAGTGCTTAGCACTAAGCGCCATCAAAAAATTATAGGCTTTGCTGCTGAGACTAAGCTTGATGAAAAAATCATCCAAGACAAACTTCAAAATAAACAAGTTGATCTTTTAGTTGCCAACCAAGTTCATGGTGGCAATATCGATAGAGAACGAATGGGTTTTTCTCAAAATGGTGGAGACTACTACCTTTACGAGAAAAATCATCTTATCGAATCTAAAAAGCTAAGCAAGCAAGAACTAGCTAAATATATTTTCAAATGGTGTGAGGCAAATGGAAGTAATTAAAACAAAGATTGAACTACGCAGTTATAGATCCAACCTTGAAGGCTCAATAGGCTTTATTCCTACAATGGGAAATTTACATAATGGCCATTTATCTTTAATAGAAGCTTCCCTTGCGCAAGATGACCATACTGTTGTTAGTATTTTTGTAAACCCAACTCAATTTGGACCAGGTGAAGATTTTGACCTCTACCCTAGAACTTTAGATGAGGATCTCGAAACACTGTCCAATCTTAGTAGTAAAATTATTGTCTTTACGCCACAGGATATGACCGAGGTCTACCCAAAAGGATTTAGTACTACGATAAGCCTTGGAGAAAAAACACAAATACTTTGTGGAAAGACTCGCCCCCATCACTTTGATGGAGTGACAACTGTTGTCTACAAACTTTTTAATTTAGTTCAACCACACCATGCTTATTTTGGTGAGAAAGACTATCAACAATTTTTTCTTATCAAAAAAATGGTCCTCGACTTAGAACTTAATACTAGAGTTATCGGACTTCCAATTATACGTGCAAAGGATAACCTTGCTCTTTCAAGTAGAAATAAAAACTTGAAAGACAATGAACGAGACCAGGCCTTAAAACTTTTTTATGCATTAACTGAAGTAGAGAAATCTCTTCGATCTGAAGGTCTTAAAGAAGCACAGAAATATTGTATAAATTTTCTTATGGATAATGATTTTGAATATTTAGAAATTAATAACCAGGAAGACCTTGAAACTTTTAATCCAGACTTAAAAGATTATATTATTCTGGGAGCCGTTAAAATTGGTAAGACTAGACTTATTGATAATATAAAGGGATCCCTTGAAACTTGAAGATTTAGAAATTAAACCAGGAACTAAGGTTGCAACTGTTTCTATTGTAAGCCCTAAGTTCACAGGACATTCAACAGATGAAGAAAGCGAGCATTCTTTAAGTGAGCTTAATGAGCTCTGTAGAACTCTTGGGCTTGAAAACTTAGGCCAATTTATTCAAAAGAAAAAAGATATAGACCCAGCCACAGTTCTTGGAGTGGGAAAGCTAGAGGAGATCTCCCAAATTGTACAAGAGCAAGGATGTGAAATACTTGTTTTTGATTTTGAACTTACTGCAAGTCAAATGAGAAATATAAAGCATGTAACAGGAATCCCTGTTATGGATAGAGTCAATATTATTCTTGAAATTTTTGCACATCATGCCAGGACCAATGAGGCTAAGGTGCAAGTCGAAATATCTCGCCTTGAATACCTTCTACCAAGACTTTCCAGTCTTTGGACTCACTTTACCAGACAAAAAGGTGGTATTGGTCTTAAAGGTGAAGGGGAGCAACAACTTGAGCTTGACCGACGTCTTGTTAGGGCGAGGATTCAGTTTCTTAAAAAACAATTAAAAACCCTTTCAAAGTCGAGAAAAGAGCAAAGAAAGAACAGACAAAGGAAAACCGTCACTGCTGCCCTTGTTGGCTATACAAATGCTGGAAAGTCTTCTCTTATGAATAGACTTTGCCACGTAGATGTTTTGTCTGAGAATAAGTTATTTGCCACTTTAGACTCAACATTTCGAACCCTCAACCCAGACAGCAAGCCTCCAATGCTTTTAATTGATACAGTTGGTTTCATTCAAAACTTACCCAGTTCACTTATCAACGGATTCAAATCAACCCTAGACTCTGCCCTAGAGGCCGAGTTGCTTTTGATTGTATGTGATATTAGTGACCCACATTACGAGTCCCATCTTGAAGTGACTCAAAAGGTATTGGCCGAGTTAGGAATAGAGGATAAACAACAATTTATAGTTTTTAACAAAAGGGATCTTAATAAGGATCTTTTAAGAGAAAAGATTGCTCTTAAGAAGTATCCTAATAGTTTCTCAATCTCCACACTTTATGAAGATGATATAAAGTCTCTTAGAGATTATATTATTGAGCATTTTTTGGATAAACAGGACCTCTATGAGCTTTTCATCCCTTACACTAAAGGAGATGCCCATTCTAAGGTTGCGAGCAAGACTAATATCCTTATGACCCAACACCATGAAGATGGCATCTTTTATAAAGTCCAAACACCTGATTTTATTTTTGATTCCCTTGGATTAAAAGACTTTCTTACGGGACTCGACACTAAATAATTGCTAAGAAAAAATATCCGTTCTTAAATAAAAGACAAGGAAAAAGAAGAGCAGCACGAGGATAATCCCTCCGATCATAATGATAAAATCTTTTTTCATAAAGGCTCCATTTTCAATCGCTCTTCGTTATTATATGGTAACTTAAATAAATTCTTTGTTAAGGAAAACTATGATTAAAGTCGTAGAAATTATATCAACTTCTGCCCACCCAAATGCTAGTAAACTAAAAATTTGCGAGGTGAGTGATGGCAGTAAAAAAACTATCGTGGTTTGTGGTGCATCCAATGTAAGGGAGAATATGAAGACTATTCTTGCTGAAGTTGGAGATATATTGCCTACAGGAGTAACTATACAGGCTTCAGAGTTACGAGGAGTAAAGTCTTTTGGAATGCTTTGCTCTGCTAAAGATCTTCATATTTCCCAAGAAGCAGGCATTGTAGACCTGCCCAGTGATTGCAAAACTGGTGAAGATGTTAAAAGTATTGATAAAGAACTTCTTTCTTCTACCCCATGGCATCTTTATAAAGAAATCGATTCTTTTTGGGACAATGGAAATGGCCAAATCCTAGTACTTCGTGATGGTCAAAAACCAAAAGACAATCTAAAGCTTTTATCTAAAACTTATTATTTTAATGACCAATACCTTCATAGAAATTTTAAATAGGAAATATTATGGATAATAGCACTCTACTTATGATGCCTGGTGATACTCTTATGAAAGAAGGTGACCCTAGTGATAGCGTTTACTTTCTTAAAGAAGGTAGTCTAAATGTCTTTGTTAATCGCTCTAAGGTTGGACAAATTAAACCAGGGGAATTTGTTGGAGAGATGGCCTTTATTGATGAGTCTCCTCGATCTGCAACAGTGATCGCTGCTTCTGAAGCAGAGCTAGTTCAAATTTCAAAAGCTTCATTTGAAGCTGCTATAAAAGATAACCCACTTTGGCTTCAACAATTTATTAAAAATTTAATTAAGAGAATCAGAAGTAGCAACGAGCTCTAGAATTTTTTTTACAAACTCAACAGGGTTAATCGGTTCTAAAAAACTGCGATAGCTCTCCATTGATATTCCAATAAGTATTAATTTTTTATTATCAATTTTTTCAAGTAATTCGTACTTATCCTCAACAACAACACTATGGTGAACAATATAAAAATCAGCATTAAACTCTTGAATTTGAGTCTCAAGATAATCTAAGTCTTCGAAATAAGTTGTTTCAATATTATTTTGTTTAAACGCCCCTTTGATGGCGTCTCGCATCATCTCTTTTTTACAATAAATTAGCCCGTACAAAAAGCTCTCCTTTACACAATTAAAGGCGATCTTGTATCTTGGGAATGAATGTAAGTAAAGTGAGGAGTTATATGTCCCAAGCAAGAGTCATTGAGGTTACTAGCGAAGAAATACTCTTTAGCTGTGAGATGTCTGAAATAGACAAGGCCTATGACTATGCTAAGGAGATGGAAGACCTTGGCCTTGAGGTTAAAGTTATTTCTCCAAATGTAAATGAAACCTTGGCCCAAAGTCTCGGTGCAACTGAGCAGGAATGGCAAGACTATAAACAATCCATGGAACAAGAAATGGATGACCATGATGGGTGTTGTGTTGAGTCCGTCTGATTTAGAAGAACTAATAAAATCAAGAAGAACAATCCATAAATATAAAGCTGAGCCAGTTGATAAAGAGCTTATAATTAAAGCTATTGAATGCGCACAGTTTGCCCCTAACCACAAACATACACACCCAACTCGCTTCTACCTTGTAGGAAAGGAGAAAAGAGAAGAGGTCTGCGAAATTATTGCTCCCAAAAATGAATGCAGTGATATCCAAAGAGAAAAAGCTGAAAAACTTTATCTTGGTTGTGCACACCTTATCGTTATAACAAATATTAAAGAAACGAATCCTTTCATTGCTAAAGAAAATTATGCAACTTTGGCCATGGCCATTCAAAATATAAAACTTTATTTATGGCAGCATGGTATTGGAACAAAATGGTCTAGTGGCCCTATTTTAAAAAGTCAAAACGCTTACGATATTTTTGATCTAGATCCTAATGAAGAAATTATTGAAGCCTTTTTATGGGCCGGAGTTCCAGAGTTCATTCCCCCTACTCCTCAAAGACCTGACCTCCATAATGTATTTGTTGAGATATAGTCTCATACGCTCTATAATTTCAAAGGATAGGAAGAACTCTCCTCTCCCTTGTACTTACCTTCAAAGCTTTAAATAAGCTCAATATAAATCACTGTAATTATTACATATTGCTCATAAGCCTCCCAATAAGGTAGCTTGATCTAATAAAATCGACCCTGGAGAAACTTATGAAACTTGTTGCCGTTTTATCAATATTCTTTTCACTATCAATGTATGCATGCCCTGACTTTACTGGTGCTTATTTTTGTTCAAAAGAAGCTGAAGATTATGAAGCTCTTCAATCAAGAAACTTTAGCTTAAGCTTGGCCAATAATATTTGGAGCCTTGATGCAAAATTTGGAACAGTTGATTTTCCAATTGGGAAATGGGCAGAGCTGTCATATGAAGACAAAGATGGTGTTCAAATCATTACATATTCACGTGCGAAATGTGGAGTAGATTCAATGCTTTTAGGTGTTAAAGCTGACATGAACTACGGTGATCTTGTAATGGAGTCAACTTATAAATATATTTTAACTAAACTTGATAAAGACAATATCAATGTTGAGATTCGCACTGATGGTTCTCTTCATTCAAAATTTGACTGTAAAAGACTTTAGATATTTAAGGGAAGAAGGAGCATACGCTCCTTTCTTCTCTTTGTAGGCTAGGAAGCCTTTGTAAGGTTCTCTTCCTCATAATCATATTCTAGCCAGGCCTTTTCAGGCTCTAGGTAGACCATTTCTTCTTCTTTTCTAATCCTAACTTTTGAAACGTCTTTATGCTTTGCAATCTGCTTTTCAATTTTATGAATTACTTTATCTAATGTTTTATAAAGTGATTTTGTTTTAGCACTTGCATAATATTGACTGCGAGGACCATTGATCTTAACTTCAGCGAAATGCTCTCCATTTGAGACAGAGCATGTCCATTTTGCCTTAGCATCAGGAAAAAACTTTAGAATTCGTTCCGACTTTTCCTTAATTTTTTGATCAAGAGCTTCTGTGTGCTCAAGATTTAAAAAAGCAATCTCTACTTTCATTTAACCCTCGCTATTTTCTTTTCTTTCTCTTAGATGACGACTGTATATTCATCATTTCTCTATATTTTGCTACTGTTCGTCTTGCTACAACAATGTCTTGAGTTTTTAAAAGCTCAACAATCTTTTGGTCACTTAATGGCTTTGCTGGGTTCTCATTATCTACAAGCTCTTTAAGCTTAAGTTTTAAAGACTCAGAAGCAATATCTATTCCACCATTCTTTCCGCCAATACCTGAGTTAAAAAAATACTTTAACTCAAATACCCCAAGAGGTGTGTGCATATATTTATTTGTTGTTACTCTTGAAACTGTAGATTCATGAACTCCAATTTCTCCAGCAATATCTTTAAGAATCATAGGCCTTAAAAAGGCAGCACCCTTTTTGAAAAAATCTGGCTGATAGCGAAGAATTGCTTCTGCCACTTTATGAATCGTATTCTGTCTATTTTGAATAGATTTAATAAGCCATAAGGCTGATCTTAATTTGTCCTGAACATAATCTTGAGTATTCTTATCTCCGTTTGCTTTTAACATTTGTTGATAAAGCTTAGAGACCTTAAGCCTTGGAACTCCCTCATCGTTGAGCTCAATTTGAAGTTCCCCACCAACATCTTTTACATAAATATCAGGGATCACATACTCTACTGCTTCAGGAGAAATCAAACGCCCTGGTTTAGGGTTTAAAGATTTCACAATATATTCAGTATCTCTTATTTTTTCTTCATCAATACCAATTGCTTTTGCAATATCAGCGTAATTACCTTTTTCAACTTGCTCTAAAAAGCGATCAACAATGGTCTCAACTAATGGCATACGAGGATCAAGTTTTTCAGCTTGAGCTAATAGACATTCACTTAAAGTCCTAGCACCACAACCAACAGGGTCAAGGGCCTGAATCATTTTTAAAATCTCAAGCACTCTTTCTTCATCAGAGTCTGCCTTTTCAACAACGTCATTTATTTCTATTTCAAGATAACCTTCTTCATTTATTTCGTGGATAAGAATATGAGCGACTTTCCAATCATCTTCAGAAAGGTCTTCCATCCGAAGTTGCCATTCAAGATGCTCAGCAAGAGTTGCTCCTCGAGAGACAATATTCTCATAATTAGGAATATCATCTTGAGAGGCTGGGCCAGTCATACTTTGAGGCATAGATGATGAGTGATTATTATAAGAATCAATATACTTATCCCAATCAAAATCATCATTGTCTTTATTTACAGGACCTTCTTCTTTGAAGTCATCACTTGTAGCTTCTTTATTACGTGTTTCTAGACCCTCAAGCTTATAATCAGCTTCGTTTTTATCTGAGCCATCTACTTCTTCAAGCATGGGGTTTTCAACCATCTCTTCAGCGATAACATTCGTCATCTCAAGATGAGTAAGAGTCAGAAGCTTGATGGCCTGCTGAAGCTGAGGCGTCATCATTAGATTCTGAGTTTGCTTTAATGATTGACCTAATTTAATGGCCATAAACTCTCCGGCTAATTCATCTTAATAAAAACTTCTCTACATAGAGAATTCTTCACCAAGATAAAAGCGTCTCGCCACGTCACTATTAATAATCTCGTCCGGTGAGCCACTAACCAAGAGTTTTCCTTCACTCATGATATAAGCACGGTCAACAATACCTAAAGTTTCCCGCACACTATGATCTGTAATCAAAACACCAATATTACTACTTTTTAATTTTCTAATAATTGATTGGATATCACTCACCGCCAAAGGGTCAACTCCTGCAAACGGCTCATCCAATAAAATAAACTTTGGTTCTAATGCAAGTGCTCGAGCAATTTCAACTCTTCGCCTCTCACCACCAGAAAGCTCTGATCCTTTCGAATCTTTAATATGTCCTAGCCCAAAATCTTCTATCAAAGTATTTAGGATTAGTTTTCTTCTCGCTTTAGAAAGATTCCTGCATTCCAAAACTGCATAAATATTTTCATCAACTGTTAAATCTCTAAAAACACTAGCCTCTTGCGGCAGATAACCAAGACCCCTTTGAGATCTTTTATGGATAGGCTCAAGAGTTACATCTATGCCTTCCAGTTTAATTTCACCTTCATCAGCTTTTATAAGTCCAACCATCATATAAAAAGATGTAGTTTTTCCTGCACCATTAGGCCCAAGCAAACCAACAACTTCCCCTTGAGAAACTTCTAGGCTAACACCACTAACAACAGTTCTTCCGTTGTAACTTTTCTTAATGTCTTTCGCAGCCAAAGTTGCTTGCATAACCACCGTCACTTTACTCTGAGGTTTGATGTTGAGTCATCTACCTCAATAACTTTTGTGTTTTCAAATAATGTAATTACATTTCCCTGTATTACATTCCCATCTTGAATCACTTTAGGGGCTCCCGTTAAAATGATTTTCTTCTCTTTAACGAGCCCATCGAGCTTTTCGGCAAAGGCCTTCCTAGAAGAGCCTTTTTTAATCTTTTGCTCTATCTTCACATCGTCATAAAGAGTGTAATACTTGAGCGATTTGTTATAGTTTGAGAGAAATATCTGTCCTCTGATTGAGCTGGCCGTAACGTCTTGTTTTCTAAAGACAACATTGCCCACAAGATCGATTTGAGACTGGTCAATATCTAAAGAAATTTTGTCTGTACTGAAATTTACAAAGCCTTCATAAACACGTTTTCTTTGAATTTTTCCATTCACATTTCCAGAGAAGTCCAACAGGTTTCGTTTAATTAGACCAGTAGCACTCTGTGATTTAACAGAGATTAAATCTCCTGTTTTTCTATCTTTAGTCATGCCATTTACATTGCCCTGGAGGCTCACCTTCTGAAGACTTGTAAAGTACTGGGCCTTATCTGATTGCAAAACTGAATTCATAACCTTGATTTCCACCGCTCCCTCTAAAGCAATAATTTTATTGTCAATTTCAAGCCATCCACGCTCGCCCTTATAAACAATTTCCTTACTATCGGATTTTTTGTAAAGGCCTTCTGGAAAATTAAGCTCAATACGTTTCTTGCCAAGACCCTGGAGAAACTTAGAGTTTACCTTCACGCTAGCCCCATCATTAAAATTTACACGATAATAATTAACGTTTTCCCCATAAGTGACCTGAGGCTTTGGTTTTCCTGGAGAGCCTATAACCTCATCAGGCTCATCCAGTCCAAAGCTTTGTCCTTTAACAGTCAAAAACAATAGCCATGAAACTAGGCCAAAAAAGAGGGCCAAAATGATTGTAAATCGATGAGCCATAGGAAAGCATTATACCATAAAGGGCCTGGTTTTCTCCTGACACGATTACTCAACTATGCTACGCTTAATCGAGGATCAATTCATATGACGCAAAACGTAGTTAGCATTGAAACTATTATAGAAAGTAAAACTAAGCTTACCCCTATGATGGCCCAATATGCTGAGATCAAAAAAAACTATCAAGACTCAATTTTACTTTTTCGAATGGGAGACTTTTATGAAGTCTTTTTTGAAGATGCCCATAAGGCGAGCCAGGTTTTAAATATTGCCCTCACACATAGAGGAAAAATTGGGGAATACAAAATCCCTATGGCCGGAATTCCTCATCACGCAGCTAATACTTATATTGACCGATTAACCAGTGCTGGCTTACGAGCTGCTATTTGCGAACAGGTTGAAGACCCAAAAGCATCTAAAGGAATTGTTAAAAGAGCTGTTACTCAGGTAGTAAGCCCTGGAATGCCTTATGATGTAGATAGAGCTGAAGCAAATCAGAATCAATACATGGTTACTGTCTGTCATTCGAGGAATATTTTTTACCTAGCACTTCTTGACTACACAACCGGTGATTTTATCGGCACAACTGCAGCAACAGAGCTTGAACTTATAGAGAAAATTGCTCTTTACTCCCCTAAAGAGGTTATTAGTTTTTTAGGTCAGTGGGAAAATTACCCACAAATGGAAAACTTCTTAAAAGATAGAAGTATTCTTAATACTCATTTAAGCCTTGAGCATTTTGATCCTAAGATAAATCACCTCTATATTGAAAAACTTATTAAGAATTATAAAAAAGATACCGTACTGCAAGAAACTCCAGAAGTTCTAAATGCAGTCTCGGCGCTTTCTTATTATGTTTGTTCTACACAAAAACAAGAAAACTATGTTCATATCCGTCCATTTAGAATGGAACAAGTTGAGGGATATCTTAAAATTGGCCTCAATACTTTAAAAGGAATTGAAATTTTTCCTAAATCAAAGGAAACATATAAAGATTCTCTTTTAGGATTTTTTGATCGCGCAAAAACCTCAATGGGCTCTCGTGAACTTAAAAGAATTTTCACACGCCCTTTGACTGACCTCTCAAAAATTGAACAAAGACAAAATATTATTAGCACATTTATCTCTGATACAGATCTTTTAAAAGAGATTAGAGAAAGTTTAACTGGCATCCGTGATATTGAAAGAGTTATGGCCAAGGTTTCAAATAGAAAGGCCAATGGCGCAGACTTATTAAACCTTGCCCATGCAATATCTGTCTATAATACACTTTGGAAAAAGCTCAGTTCACTTGGTCCAGAAGTTCATGAAAAGCTAACAACTAATGTATTAAAAAAACTAACAACTCTTGCTGCTAGATTAAGTGCAACATTAAATGATGAAATTGGTGCCAACCTTGAAAAAGGTAATTTAATAAGGCCTGGTGCTGATAAAAAAAGAGACCGTCTTTTTAAGCTTACACAAAATACTGCTCAAACTATTGTTGAGCTTGAAAATCACTACAAAGAAATCTCTGGTGTAACTAAACTTCGCATTAAGCATAATAATGTTTTTGGCTATTTTATAGAGATTTCAAAAGGTCAATCTGATAAGGCCCATAAATCATTTGTTCGAAAACAAACTCTTGTTAATTGTGAGAGGTATACAACAGATGAACTTTCAAAACTTGAAAAAGAAATCCTTCATGCTAAGGACAAACTCTATCATTTAGAGAGAAAAATATTCAATGATTTGCTTGCAGATGTTACAGCTCTATCAAAAGAACTTCTTAATCTTTCAAGAAGTTTTGGAAAACTTGATACATTATGCGCACTTGCATGGGTTGCCCGTGTTGAGGATTTTTATAAACCAGAAATTTCAGATAATAAAAAGATTTTAAAGATTGAAGGAGCATGGCACCCTCTTATCAAAAATAATATTCAAGATCTTTTTATCCCACATGACTTAGAGCTTAATAGTGATAAGTATTTTGGTCTTATAACAGGTCCTAATATGGCCGGTAAGACAACTGTTATGAGAGAAATGGCCATTATCCAGTTTCTTGCACAGATTGGATCTTTTGTTCCTGCAAAGAAAGCTGAGCTTGGGATTTGCGATTATATTTTCAGCAGACTTGGAGCCAATGACGATATAGTAAATGGTCAATCAACTTTCATGGTTGAAATGAGTGAGACTGCAAGTATTTTAAGACATGCAACAGACAAAAGCTTTATCATCCTTGATGAAGTTGGACGTGGAACATCTACATACGATGGAATGAGTATTGCTTGGGCACTTGTAGAGCATTTTGCCAATGAAACAAAAGCGCTTTGTCTTTTTTCTACTCACTACCATGAGCTAATAGATTTAGTGAATGATATTGATTCTGCCAAAAACCTAACTGTTGAAACCATTAATCATAAAGGTGAAGTTAAATTTCTATACCGTCTTATTGAAGCTGGTGCAAGTCAGAGTTTTGGTCTCTATGTAGCAAAGCTAGCTGGAGTGCCCAAAACTGTTCTTAAAAGATCGGAGAGAATCTTAAGAGAACTTGAAAAAAACCACAAACTAGAATCAAACAAAATGGACTTAGATCAATTATCTCTTTTTGAAAACCAAGACCAGACTTCTACAATTGAGCTAGACCTTAAAAATCTTGATGTAATGAATATGACTCCACTAGAAGCCATAAATAAGCTCTATCAAATTCAGTCAGAACTTAAGCATTAATTCTTTTAAAAATTTTATATATTGAAATGTTCTTTCCATGTTTTTGAAGAAATGGATGAGTTGTCCAAAAAATACCGGTATGAGCATCTTTTTTATAAGCATAATAAGCAGGGGGGAACTCTTTTAGTAAGTAATATTACAGATATATCTGTAAGCGATAGATATGATCTAAATAATTGCCGCGGAATTCTTTAAATCCAATAACTTAGTGGGGTTCATCTCCCACTAAGCCCCCTTAATTATCATTGGATATTTCCGATAAGAGCTTGTGAAGCCAAATATAAGCCGTAGGCTATCAGCATATTCACTAGATTTTTCAGCAGCTTTTGTGGTGACAATGGCCATGATTGCTGGAGCCAACTCTTTTGCTACAACTTATTTTAATAATCTTTCTTCAAACCAATTAAACAAAGTCCTTTTTAGTTATTTATCACTTATAGGACCATTGTTTTTATTTAATTTGTTTAGCTATTTTTTACTAACAAATTACTGGGGACAAGGTAGGTCATTAGGTGCAGTTTTTTGTGATATTGAAACACGTGGTAAGCATTTTAAGGAAATAACATTTTCAAGCTCAATTACAAAAAGTTTTATTCAGACTTTTTATTTTATAACTATTTTCACTGGTCCTTTTAGCCTCCTCCTCTTTCTTTTTCCTCTTTTAAGAGAAGACCAAAGGGGTCTATCTAGTATTCTTTCAAGTACTGATTTTTGGGAACAAGGACGTCTAGAAACTACCCTTCCGGCCATTGTTAAAACTAGTGAAAATGAACTTGATAATGTACTCACTCTTCCTACTGGCCCAACGATTCTCATGGAGCCAGGCTCTAGTAAAAAGAAGGCTGCCTAGGTTTTTAACACCTATAAAATTTACAACTTAAATTTCAACAATAACTTCCTATGCTAATTAGTAAGCTTAGGAGCAAATCATGAAATTATCACTACTTATTCTAGGAATACTCTCCTTTAACCTATTCGCCGAACCAGTAAATTCTATCGTTACACAAAGTAAAAGCTTATGCCCAATGCCCACAGAGCATCATAGCAAGGTCTTAAGAGACCTCCAGGTCCTTCAAGAGAACTTTGATAAGCGTCCAGAATGCCAGCTCAATAGTGCCAGTATTGTTGATATGAGAAAGCTAATAACAAGTGATGAAAGGAAAAGAATATTTGGTTATTTAAAAAATGACATACAAGAATTAACTCAAGAAGAAACTGATGAAGTCAGAGACTATACCATCAAGATTGCTGAAACAACCAATAACCTTATTTCAAGCATTCAAAACTCAAGCTGCAAGAAAAGTAAAGAAGAAGGCACTCTTGTTACTATTGCTACAGTTATTGAAGAGACTTCAACTCTCGTTCATTCATTAAAAGGTCCATATGGAGCCCCTATTCAAGTTGGCGCAGCTGTATTTGCGGGTGCTTTAAGGGGAATTTCAAGAATTGTTGAAAATCAAGGCTTCAAATTTAACAAGATAGAGCATCGAAGACTTTATGAAAAAAATCTGTGCATCTACGATAAAATCTCACAAGGAGTTCTTGAAATTCTAGTTCCTGAAATTAAAACCGACGCCCTTGAGCTTTTATTCAATCAAACAATTACAAAAATAGATGTACTAAGAAGAGATTGCTCAGACTGCATGCCTCTTTTTAATACTCTTGTCATAAAGGATAAACTTGAAAGAGAGGCAAAAAAATTAGGACAGGAAGTTCTAAGACTTGAAGGAGGCTCAGGCAATAGGGTCTATAAATGTGGAGCCTATGCTCATCTCATTTCAAGTAAAGAAGGCCCAGTTCAAAAAATGATGAACCTTATTGATAATAACTTAGTAGAAATGGCTGCCCATGTAGATTCTTATAATCAACTTCAAGAAAGCCTTAATATTTTTGATCAACAACTTCCTACAATAGATAAATGTATTAATACAGACTTGGAAAAGGTTACTGGAACTAACCGAATTGCCAGAGGAGCGATGGAGCTCTACATTCTTTATTTTAACGATTTTATCGATAATAATATTCGCTTTCACCAAAAACTTGCTAATAAAGCATTTGAGCAAAAAGCTGGAGATTATCTACTTTCAACATATAGCCGAGTTAAGTGGGCCAATAGAGAAATTAAAAATAATAGCATTATGTCAAGGCCAGGATCTGAGATGATTACAATGGATATAGGGATGCTTAAAGAGGACCTAGATGAGTTTGTATACGACAAACAAACACCTAAGTACTTAAAACAACTTCTTAAAAGTGCAAAAGAAAAACTTTCTAATTATGACAAGGTATTCAAGAAGTTAGATATGCAAAAAAGAGTAAACTACAGCCTTGAAGATGCTCTGCAAGATAGTGATGCATTTATGGAAGCAATAGAAGCTTTGTATGATACTGACCAGAACCTGGTATCGAATTTTTATAGTGAACTCTCTCGAAGATTAACACCTTACTATGTGGCCATGAATAATTTTTTAAATATGCAAAACTATTGCAATTATTTTTCCAAAATTGGAAAAATTCAAGATCCGATCCTAGAGGTTTGCACTAGTGAAAAGGCTGTCTCTCTTAAAGAAGATTTTGATAAAAGGCAATTAGAGCTTGTACCTCTTAAGAAATTCTTGTTTTGGGCCGATAGAATTTTCAATCAAGACGTTAAATGGATGTATGAGCTAGCAGATCATTATGAGAATTGGAATAAAAGCCAGTCTCCATTGACTCCTGCAACTCAAAACTAAAGGATTATAATGAAATTCTGGAGATATTTAAGCTTAGTTTTTTTAGTCGTTTCATGTGCTAGTGTTAAAATTGATACAAGAAAGATAAAAAAAGTATCCGCTCAACATTATAAGAACTCCTTAATGCTTCCTCTTCTTGCTTACGTGAAATGTACAAACCTCAAGGGTGGTAAGGATGCAGTCGGAACTATTCACTACAGCCTCAAAATTCAAAATGACCAGTTTTCTGTTTCTGACTTTTCAATTGACTTATTTGGGAAGAAGACAAACGAGAACTGTGCTTCTCGTTTAAGTGCTCTTTCCAGTGAAATGTTAGATGACCTTACTGAAAAATATACTGAACATGCAGGTATTGAATTAAAAAAAATGTATGTCGATACAGTTAAGCTTGAGATCTACTTCTTAGAAGGCAAAAATCCTACTGGCTTTACAACTCCAGCGAGAGGGGAAGTTAGTTACAAAGAGACAAATATCAAAAGTTCTAATTACCTAAGTTCAGATGTTGATGTTTTTGGTGAGTATGCTAAAGCACATCTTATTGGCAAAACAATGGGCTCAATCTTCTCTGCTTTGATTATTAAATAGATTTTGTCATCTCACCAGTCTGAAC
>CAYGJN010000045.1:0-19488 GCA_964350135.1 uncultured Bacteriovoracaceae bacterium
TTATTTGTGGCCACTGTATTTGTGGGTTGACTCACAAAGGCCAGTTGAGTGGCAGTACCCACTGCAATATCAAAAGTATTTGAATCTATGAGAGTTAACCCCCCTGAGCTAGCTCTAAGTACAAACCCAACTCCTGCATTATCTATTTGGATATCATTAAAGGTTGCAGTTCCCCCTATTGCATTTACTGGATTAGTTCCAAAAAGATTTGAACTCCCTACTGGATCAGTTTGAATAGCAAGAGTCACACTATTAGTAGCTGTTGTTACATGATTGTCATTAGCATCTAGAATTCTAACTTCTATAGCAGGATTTATACTTGTCATAGAATCAGCGTTTGTTGGCTGAACATAATAAGCAAGTTTAGCCGGAACACCTGCCGTAATATCAAAACTTGCTGTGGTTGTACTTGTAAGACCACCTGCTGTTGCATCTAATGTATAACCAGTTCCTACTTTATCAAGGTTGATATTTGAAAAAGTTGCAGTACCCGCTATCGCCGCTACTGCCGGTGTTCCCGTCAGGGCAGATCCACCAGGGTTATTATTAATTGCTAATGTTATAGTGTCTGTTTGAGTTGTTAAATTTCCTCCAGCATCGAGGATCTGAACTTGTATTCCGGGACTAATATCATTATCTGCAGTTGTATTTGTTGGCTCCGTACTAATAGATAACTGGGTTCCTGGCCCAACATTTACATCTATATTCGTTGTTGTTGCAGATGTAAGTCCACCCGAAGTAGCGGTAATAGTATAACCAGTAAATGCTTTATCAATACTAATTCCGGTAAAGTCTGCATCTCCATCACCTCCACCAGCAGCGAGTGTAGTCGTTCCGCTAAGGGTGGCACTAGCCCCAGAGGGATCAGTACCAAATGCGAGACTAATAGAATTTGTTGCATTTAAAACAGTATTATTATGAATATCTAGTACTGCTACTGATAAGGAAAATGTATTCGTGGAAGTTATAGAAGAAGGAGGTTGCACGTTAATATTTAATTTATTAGGTGAACCATAATCAACATTGATTGTATTTGTACAGACATTGACACCACCAATGCTTGCTTGAATTGAGATGGTTTCATCAAAAGTATAACTAATATCTGTAAAGACTGCTCTACCATTTGTTCCATTTGCATTTAAAGGATTTGTTCCTGTAATGGATCCGTTTGGAGCACCTGAGCAACCTCCTCCTAGAAAAGGGGTTAATGTTACAGCAGAAGTGTCAGTGTTTCTCACATTTCCTTGAGCATCACGAAGTTCTATTACTGGTTGTGTAGGAAATACGACCCCTGCGTTGCCTGTGGTACTTGGTTGAGTAATAATAGCAAGTGCCGCAAGAGGACCTGGGTCAAAAATAACATTTCCACCAGTATCAACTAATGGTGTTTGAATACTTAATGTTTTAGTTTCTGCAACTGTAGATGACATTGTACAAGTTGCAACACCTGAAGCGTTTGTTGAAGAGCATACATTATAAGTATTTCCCGCCCCAGTATCAGTTGCATCAAAAGTTGGAACGACACTTGGAATAGGATTGGCAAATGCATCTTGTAAGGTAATTGTAATAGTTGAAGTTGCTACTCCATCAGCTGTTACGGAACCTGTTCCCACAATATTAGAGTTTCCAGCAACTGCAGCTCCTGGATCAAAGTCCACTGTATTATCCCCAGTATCAGCTATAGGGTAAGACATCGTTATAGTTTTAATTTCTGCGAAAGTTGATCTAAAACCACAAGTTGAAACACCTGAACCATTAGAAGCAGTACAGGCAGTTGCATAATTATTTACTCCTCCTGTATCTGTTGCTGTATAGACAGGAGTAATTCCTACAACTGGGTTGTTGGAACCATCAAGTAAAGTAACAGTAATAGTTGTTTCATCAATATTATTAGCAATATGTGGAGTTGTTGCTGTAATGGTCGTATTGGCAGCACTGGGAACTTCTGTGAAAATAACTTGAGTACTTCCAGTATCAGCAGGAGTTGTTATATAAAGGTTTTTTGTTCCAGCTGTAGTAGATGTCATTGAGCAATTAGAAACACCAGACGCATTAGATAAAGTACATCCTCCATAAGCATTAGTACCATCCGCAGTGAAGTTAGGAGTTACTCCATCAACAGTGTTTCCAAACTCATCTATAAGGGTAATAGTTACCCCAACAGAGTCAGATCCATCTGCTATTCTTGAGATTGCATCGTCAGGAACAATGTCTGAGTTTGCAGCAAAAGCTACATTATTATCCACAACAATTGCTGTGGAACATGCACTATTAAGTCCAGGCGAAGTCGCTCTTATATAAATTGTTTCTTCAGTTCTGTAATCTAGACTCCAACCGTTTGCAACTCCAAGACTCGCAACCTGAGAAGCAACTCCGTCTAAGATACCGCCTGCAGGTGCAGTACAGGTTATATTAGTATGAGCATCTATAGTTATTGTTGCTGTTGCATTTGCTCCTTCATCAACAAGGTTTCCAAATTGATCTTCAATTCTTACTTCTGGCTGAGTTGCAAAGTCATCCCCTGCTAATGCAGCTGCAGATGGTTGAGTTGTAAGAACAATAGACCTTGTAAGACCTGCATTCATATCAATTGGCCCAATACAAGTTTCAGGCAAAGCTAATGTTGGTGACCAAATACGAAAGTATCTATCACCAGTTGTATCATAATCGATTCCTGCAAATGTTGCGGTACCAGTAATCCCATCTAAAGTTATGGGATTAACTGTTGCATTCATTGTTCCACCTGCTGCAACACTACAGCCAGCATTAGTATAAAGACCTACTTGAATTTGTTCAGTTGACCAAAGAACAATATTTGTATTGATATCTCTCATCTGCACAACAGGCATAACATCAAAAGCAACACCCGCTGTTTGACTAAGTCCAGGTTGTGCAGAAACGTAAAGCTCAGTTGGAGTATCTGCTATAAAGGTGACAGTACTTCCTATTGCATGGCCAGGAAATGTTAAATACAAAGTTTTAACACCCGAACTTGTTGAACGAAGTGTACAAGATGAAGCCCCTGTAGAATCAGTTGGAGTACAAGGCCCATAAGTATTAGTTCCGGCTCTAGCCTCTGATGCATTAAATACTGGAATAACTCCAATAAGAGGAGCACCGTCTTCATCAATAAGCATAATATCTACTGTGGCAGTAGTAATACCATCAGCAAGAAAAGGACCGCCTGTAACAGTTAAGGTTGTCTGCCCACTACTTAAATCTGGTGGCGCATTATTAAGAGATGGATCCTCAGCTCCAGTACAAGCATAGACAATTATTAAAATAAGACTTAAATAAAGCCTCGTTGAAATAAAAGTAAAAAATTTATAAGCCTCTCTCTCCATATAAAACTCTAAAATCTAAAAGATAGCGAAGCGGTTGCCTCTCTTCTATTGACCTCTACACTTCTTGTTCCTTCAAAAAACAAAGTAATAATTTTATAATCAAATTTTAAAAGAAATCCTGAATTAAAAATTGAAAATGGATAAGCAGCCCCCTTCCCAGAGAGCTTTAAATGTATGCCTCCATTAAATTCTTCTCTATCACCAAGTGTCTTCCATGGATACCATCTTAAAAAAATCACTGAACCACCAGGAGAAGTTAAATCAAGTTGAGCTCCATACTGACTACCTTGAGCTGGCGTGTGCCCATACTGACTTGATGTTGTTTCAATTTTTGAATAAAAATATTCTGATACGAGTGTTAGGTTAAAAGGCTCTGTTCCTGGTACATAAAATTTAAGCCAAGCCTTAGTATCTGTTGTTGTAATCTCACAACAAGTATCACCAACCTCAAGACTTGATTTTTGCTCAACACTTGAAGAACCCGGAATTATAGTCTCACCACTTACGCCAACACCAATATATTCTGGAATTAACATCCACTTAAGCTCTCCACCAACTCGGATTGCTGATTGAGTAAAAATTGTATCTAAAAAATTTTGCGATTCATGAATCTCAGAATAATCAATTTGGGTATAGCCCGCATCAAACTGCAAGGCAAAAGGGAATCGCCCCTTAGTACTTTTCTTTCCACCTGCTGTTCTTGGGTTATAATTAAACTCCCAAGGCAGAAAACTTGCACTGGCCATATTTGTGATCGCAACTAGACCTAGTAAAATAAATAAAGATTTTGTCTTCACAATTCAATCCTTGAAATTTTTGGAGCAATACTCCTTATAAGCTTTTCGAAAGAAAGCTCTTTAGTAATGAAGGCCATAGGCTCATCTGGATTAATTTGCCTATATCAACAGGTCTAATTTATTCTTAAATAACAAGTGCTTAGAAATAGAAGATCTATTTAGTTCATTAGATCAAAGAATTCTGGTAAAGATTTTGAAATTGCAGAAGTGTTTATAATTTTCCCTCCTGAATTTGACCTCATAAAAAGATAGGCCGACATAATTATTCGGTGATCCTTAGGTGCAATAAATTCAAGGTATGGTTTCTGGGTAAAATCACCTGTAATAGTAAGTACACCTTTAGAAAGCTTATAATCCACTTTAAATCTATTAAGAAGTATTAAGCATTCATTCAAACGGTTTGACTCTTTATAAGCTAAGTTTTCTAGATTATAAAAAGTTGAATCTCCTTTAGCTTTACTTGCTAAAAAAACCAATACAGGAAACAGGTCAAGCGCTTGTGAACAATCAAATTCAAAGGATGAAAAAATGTGAGCCGAAGAAATATCTAAACCATTTTCCGATATATCCCAATGAGCGCCAGAGTTTCTCAAAAGGTTTAATAAGCATGAGTCAGCTTGTAAAATATCAATCATGCATAGATTTTTAATTCTTAGACTTCCGTTAAGTGCTGAAAATACCAAAAATGGCGCAGCACTACTCATGTCAAGAGGGATATGAAAATTATTTAAAAACTTTTCTTTAATATAATTTGTTAGTTCATAATATTTAGATGAATTTTTCAAATTAACTATGTCAAGATCAAGACCAACAAGACTAAGGGCAGAAGCCGTTTGAGTTGTTTGAGAGCAATCAATTTTAATTTTTTGTTTATTGATCGGACCTTGAATATTAATCCACCCTTGATCTCTAGAAATTATTGCACCATTTTTTTTGAGTGCAACTAAAAGATCATCAAATGGTCTTTGCATAAATTGCTTATGAGGAATAATGCGATAAGAGTTTTCTCCTAATGAAAGTAGGGCCATAAGAAACCGATTTGTCGTCCCTCCATCACCAGAAGCCAGTTCTATAATATTGCTGGTTTTTATTTCGCAAGAAGGAAATGAGTTTAAAATGGTCAAACTACTTCCATTTCTTTTAATATCAAGCCCTATTAACTCAAGACAATCAATTAAACAAAGTACATCTGTCGATTTTGGAATATTATGAATCGTAATAGGTTTTTTCTCTAACGCTGCCAAGATCAATGCTCTATTCGCATAAGACTTTGAGCCTGGAATTATAATTTCTTTTTCTAGTTTACCTGGGAATACTTCAAAGAAGTCTTTCATAAATACTGTCCAAAGAAACTTTTTGAAGAATAGGTTTTCCTATATCCTCTAACAAAACTAAGTTTAGCTCATTATTAGAGATCTTCTTTTTATCATTTTTCACATATTCAAATAGATCAATTGTCTTGATTTCTTGAAAACTTGGTCTCAGGTTTAACTTTTCTTTAACTACTTGAATTTGATTTTCAAATTTTGAGTCCATAAAATATTTATCAATGAAACTTATACCCCAAAGTACACTTTGCCCATGTGCTATACCTGTAAGTTTTTCATAAGCATGACCAAAGGTATGACCAAAATTAAGCTGCATTCGAAGATCTTTCTCATAAGGATCGGCCATAACTATCGTTTGCTTAAACTTTGCGCAATAAAGGTATAAGTCCTTGTTGTCTAGATTATGATAGATCTCTTCATTTAAAAATGCATATTTCAGCACTTCGCCATGGCCTGATTCTTTTTCTTCCAGACTAAGAGTCTTTATAAAATCATTACAAATAAAAACATTTTCTGGAAAGTGAAAACTGCCAATTAAGTTTTTGCCTTGTTCAGTATTTATAGAAACTTTTCCACCAACAGCAGCATCTACCATGGCCAAAATGCTGGTAGGAACTACACTCCATAAAATACCCCTTAAAAGACTTGAGGCTATATAGCCTGCAAGATCACTTGTCGCTCCTCCTCCAATTGAAATAATATGGGAGTTTCTGTGAACTCCATCATTTAAAATTTCGTGAATTGAAGTCTGGAAGCAAGCAAAAGTTTTACATTTTTCACCTGAAGGAACTTGGACAAATGTATTTTTCTTTTTAATTTTTTTGAGATCATCAAATAGCGGGTTATACATTTCATAAAGATTTGAATCAATAATAAATATTAAATGATCAGTTGAAATCTTTGATAAATTATCTTTGAGAGAAGAAAAATTTGCACTTAGTATATTAGTTTCATTAAATATCATAAGCTTTCTGTCTTAAAAAATGATCTGCTAATACAAACTTCACCATACTTTCAAGGACCACGCAGGCCCTGGGCATAATGCAAGGATCATGGCGACCCTGTTTAGCCTTTTCACCCACTGTTGATGTTGGCTTAAACGTAACGGTCATAAAAAGTGGATTACCGTTACTTATTCCACCTTCAATTCCACCAAAAATACAATTATCTTTTATTTCAGATCCAGTAATCTCTGCAAAGGATTCACCATAACCATAAGAAAAAGAAGTTACAGCACCAATAGAAAGAAGAGCTTTAGCAAGATCCGCTTTAAGTTTATCAAAACAAGGCTCACCTAAACCCTTAGGAATTGAATTTGTTAAAATACTTACTTGACCACCAACAGAATCCCCTTGTTCTTTGAGCTCAAGTAAAAACTTTTCAACCTCGGCCTCTTTACTGGGATCACAAAAACTATATGACCCAAGAGTTGTATCAAGAGAGGCTGCCCTACCTTTAAAAGGACCTAGTTTAGTTATGCTCGCTTTTACTTTAAGCTCAGGAAGTATTAACCCTGCAAAATATCCTGCAATAACTCTGGCAAGAGTTTCACGTCCACTGGCCCTTCCTCCACCTCTATGATCACGGATTCCAAATTTGTCCATTGTTGTTTGATCAGCATGACCAGGTCTAAAATCTTGTTTTAGTTTTTCATAATCTGAACTTTTCTGGTCTTTATTCTCAATTAAAATAGCGATAGGGCTTCCCAGAGTTTTACCTTCAAAAACTCCTGAAAGGATTTGTAATTCGTCTTTTTCTGCTCTGGCCGATGTCCCTTTAAGTTTTCCAGGAGCTCTTCTATCTAAAAGCACCTGCAGTTCAGATGGATCAAAATCTAAGTTTGATGGCACTCCATCTAAAATAACCCCCATGGCCTTGCCATGAGATTCACCAAAGGAAGTCATTGAAATCATTTTACCTAAACTATTTCCACGCATGGCATCCTTATAACACTAGGAAAACTTGCTGTACATTGGCTAAGTACCCAAAATTAGATGTCTAAAACCTGAAGGTCTATTGAAAATTTTATAGGGTCTCTAGGTTCAAAGTCACAAGACCCTACAATTTTAAGAAAGTACCTAAACCTACGGATTATATGAAAAAAGTTTTTATTTCATTTATTTTAACATCGACTCTCTTTGCGCAAAGCTTTGATAGTGGAAGCTGTACCTCCATGGGGCATTGGACTCAAAAGGCCTTAGATTTTTCTAAGCAATTAAGAACTGTCATTTCACAAATTAAAGCTGATAAAGATCAAAACAATCCTTGTTCAGCAATGTTAAGTGTTTTGGAGAAATTTGATCGTCATCAACAGGCTCCTAATTATAAAGAAGTTGACCCTATTATTGAAGGATCAAATCCAGAGATGGCCTTTCATAACGAAGCCTCATTAAGAGAAGTCTCTGTATCTAGCGGTCAAGGTGCACCTACATTACTAGGATCAATATTAGATAATCATTTTGCTACAAATATGAGTTCTGAAAGTAGAAACAACTTATCTACAACAAGTGATTATGCTGTTTCGTTCTTATCTGAGCTTGTTAAAGTACTTCCTTCTAGTCAGTCATGTTTTGTAGGAAGGCCTGCTATTACAGGTAAAATTTTAAATGGTTCACTTTCAATGCTTGCAACTCTTGCAGGTACAGGAGTTGGTGGAGCAGATGGACTAAATGGACTCATCCAAACTTATATAAACTTTTGGCAAGACCACCCATATTTATTTGCCATGCGAGAACAAGATAAGGTTGAGTTTATTCAAAATGTTTCTTGCTTAATGGAGTCTGCCACTGATCTTCATTGTTCAATTGAAGATGCTTCCAGATTAATGGATTTTTATAGAGATAATAAAGACAGGACAGATCAGTTTTATACAGGGGTTGATAAATTAGAAGATCATCCACTTGAAGGCTATCTTATTTTAAACCGTGAGCTGCCCATTGCCACTGATTGGTTAACACAAGTTATCGTAGGTGTTGAGCCAAGACTTAAAGCTGAAGCAAACTATAAAGTTAATGTCCTAGAAGATGTTATGACAACTATTAAAGATAGTATTTATCTTCAAGGGGAATTTAAAGAAGGCTGGCTAGTTTTCCAAGATATGCCAGATAAAACCTCTAAAAGGAATGCCTTGCTTGACCTTATTGGAAGACTTACGAATAAGCTTATTAGTGACTCCATGTCTGGAAGTATGGATGGACAAACTAATCAAAACTTTTTTACCTTTGCCGTTCAAGCAGAGAAAATACCTTTTTATCTCATAGGCTACGATGCTGAACAAAAACTTCCTGATGAAGTTGTTTATGGTGCACACGGTATACCGGCCATCCATTGGAAAAAGTATATGTTAAATGGTGGTCTTTATATTGATCAATTTGCAGATCCAGATCGTCTTCTTACAATTATTGAAGATAGAGTTAAGAGCTTGATTAAAGAAGCAGAAGCTCGTGCCAGTGATTATTTTGTCCGAAGATTTATTGTAGACAGGGCCAACCTTGTTGCTGAATCTTTAACAGGCCAAAGTATTACTCCTTTTGAAGCCTTTATAAGGATAAAAGACTATCTTTATAGACTTTATCTAAAATATTCAGCAACTCCAGAACTGAGACAAAAGCATGGTATTCAAATTAATAAAATGGCCATGACCATGAATAAAATCAATTCCATCATTAAGCTTTATGATGTGCTCAAGGGAATTCATGTTAAAACTGATATTCTAAGAAAAAATGGAGCTAAAGAAAATGATGAAGTTGTCATAAAGTTTATTGCTCAAAATGAAGAACTTCTTGAAAACTTTGATAATGTGATTGATGAAATTTATCAAAGCTTTAATATGATTATTCAAAGACATACTTTTCTAAAAGATAGAGTAAGTCAAAGTGTTCGATACGAATACACTCACTACACAAGACATCAAAACCTTGAACCATATTTGCAAGACCTTTTACTTGTTTCTGGAAAAGACCTCCTTATGCAATTAACAATGAGCCTCGGTGATAGACCTGCTGAAGTTGAAGCTGATCTTAATAATGCCAGATACCGTAGTCAAATTAATTTAAATACTATTGAAAGAGTATTTAAAAACTCACTTGTTCCCATGATGGAAGAGTTGAAAATGATTCACACTAAAGGTCATAATGATGACAGGCATCTTACATGGAATAACTTAAAAAGGCTGTTTAAGGACTCGACTCATTCAGGACCGACACTTTATCCGTTAATTTATAATAGAGTTGTTAATAACGATCGTTACCAATTTAGTGCCTATGACCCAAGAAAGGTAACATTAAGTGATGACCGTTATGAGTCTGTTGGACAAATTCTTTCAAGGCTTTGTATTCAAACCCTTGGGTTCAAAGAAAAAAAATTATTTCTTGATATCTGTAACGGGATGAATTTAACTTCACCACAGAAAAACACAACAACAGGTGCTGCCTTAAGCGCTAACTATAGTTCATTTCTGTATGACTATATACAAGAAAAAAGAAGTTCAGATTTAGATCAGAATAAATATAGCTGTGCTTATCGTGATTTCAAAAGGAAAAACTGGGCCCACTTTTTACTCATGAAGCCCTAGGATATTATGAAAAAAATTATTGCACTCCTATTTATCTTAACTTCTTTGGCCCAAGCGGGTCGAGTAGATAATTGTATTGCAAAAATCAATAAATTCTTAGACCGCGCCGGCGGAGCAACGAGAGTGGTTTTCCCTGATGGTGATGCTCTTGCTGAAACATTAAGATTTGATGTTGATCAGCTTAACAAATACTTCACCGTTATGGATCTAATTTTAAAAGAAGAGCTCAACAAACTTGATCCTAACTCAAGCTCTTATATTGCTAAACGAAGTGATGCCTTTTCTAAAGTAATTGCTGCCACAAGGTCTCGGTTCAAAAATGAAGATGGTTTTAGTGACTACTACCTTCTCGCAGTTGTTAGGCTCCATAGTACTTATATAGAAGGCTCTGCACTTCCCTCTGTAGACATGATTTTAAGATCTGGAAACCTTGAAATTAAAACAAAACTAATACAGCTTGGAAAATATTATTCATCCCTTGAAAGTTATACAGCAAAGGATCTAATAGAGTTTTATACAAAATTATCAAATATTCTCTATGATAAATCTATTAAATTTGTTGAAAAAGAACTTGCTCCAGGGCAGAGACAACTTGATAATTTTAAAAGACACGCTATTGTTAAGCACCTTATAAACGGCCTTGGAATAGATTTAAAATCAAAACTCCCCAAAAAACTAATGTCCAATTCAAGTATTGCTAGTCGAATGGGAGTGCAGAAATTATTTTCAACAATTCTTGCATGGTCAGTGAGAGGCTTCTTCTGGCTATCAAACCCTAGTAGTGTATTTATTGATAGTTATGTTAAGTACTCTGAAAAACGATTAATTAGAAAATACCAAGGTCAAATCTATGACAACGGAACAATAACAGAAAAAATGTTTCAACAAATGGCACAAGAAGACTATTGGGCCATTACAGCTTTAAGATATCAAATGAGATCGAATATCACTGCTACTTTTACAGGTCTAGCAATAACATCTTATTTTTTCGTGAAAGATACGCTTGACCCTACAGGAGAAAATGAAAACAACCTTGAAGATTTTGAAGCCAAAATTGCTCTTGGGAACCTAAGGGTATTGCTCAAACAAAAACTCTTGGCCGAAAGAGCTCTAGACTCAAGAGATAGTAATAAAATGAGAGCTCTAGAAAAAGAAGTTGAGACAATCTTAAGTGGTCTTTCCCTGAATGAAGTAAAAAAACAAATTTCTGAAATTAATGCTAATCAAATGACTCATGACCCGAATAGACAATTTGATAATAACCAACCAGAAAAAGACATTGCAGGAGTTGTTTTAGATGACTCAAGGGATGTTCTTATTGGATCAATTGTCCAAATCAAAGATGAGATCTTAGAAAAAAACTATCCCAACCTTATTGGATCTAAAATTCTAACAGATTTTAACGAACATTTCACTACTGTACTAAATGATAACCAAAAACCTGTTCCCACTCAGGAAATAATGAGTATCTTAAACAGTGGCAAAGAACAAGAGTTTATCATTGAAGAATTTATTAACTATGTAGAGACTCAATACTTTTCAAGCTCTGCTGATAAAGTAGAATCGATTGCAAAATCTCAAGGTTTTTCAAATAAAACAATTGAAGGAATAGTAAAGTATGCAACATCAAATTATAGTTTTGCTCAAAAAGAAGAATTTGATAAGGCCATTGCAAGCATGATGGGTAGTGATAAAGACTCATACCACAAAGAGCTTTATAAAATTGGTGTTTTCTCTGAACTTGTACGAGTTAAGCTTCTTACTGATAATAATAGAATCAAGTCATTGAATGCACAAAACGGTGATGATAAACCAATTTATTTAAGACAGGACATTATCAACGAACTTCTTATTAATGGTGATGATCATGAAGATCTTCTTAAGTTATTAGATGGAATGGTTAAATAGCTATGAGAGTTATTGCAATATAGAGAGAAGCTTTCCATAAAGAGATGCTTTTCTCGCAACAGCCAGCTCATACTCAAACCAATTATTCACAAAACTTTTCTCTGTTTCAATAAGACTTTCTTCAGATCTAATAAGGCCATCTAAATCAACCCTTCCAATACCATAGAGCCTTGTATTCTCTTTTAAATTCTTTTTCGCTAGATCAATTCTGGCAATTGAAGAGTTTAAATTGATTTTTCTAGTTGTCATTTGTTTCTTGAGTAAGCGTTCTGTGAATTTAAGTTCTTCTATCGTTTTCCTTCTCTCCATCTCTAAAGAAAGTATTTCAACTTTTTTCTTGGCCTTGTTCACTCTTTCCTCTTCAAAGCCTAGAGGCATTGAAAGTTCAACACCTATTGAATAATAAGTATCCCCACTACCTAAAGTTCCATCAGAAAAAGCTCTACTGCTTTTTGCATCATATTCATTCGTAGAATAAGTACCTTTAAGAGCAACTGAAGGGTAAAAGTCTCTATTAATATTATCGTACTCAAGGTCTAAAATGCTTAACTGAGCCTTGATTTTTTTCAGATCAAAGCTTTCGTCAATTTGAAAACTAAGTACAGGCTCTTTGAGTTTAGAGTTTCTTGCAACAAAATTAATTTCCCGAGCTTTTACAATTCGGTGGAGTTCACTTGAAAGATCACTTAAGGCTTGTGCTAAATTTGCATCACTTAGCTCTAGCTCTTCTTTTTGACGTCGCAGCTCCATTTGGGCCTGATAAAGATCGGCTTTTTCATTAAGTCCATCTCTGACTCTTCTTCTTGTTACTGCTAACCTGGTCTTTGATCTCTCTACAGCGTCTTCTTGAAGTTTCTTGATCGTTAAAGACTGTCTACTTTTAAGATAATTTTGATAAAAAGAATAAAGTTGTTTTTGATTATTTTCGTTTAACTCAATATTGCTCAAAGAAACTCTTTCATTATACTCCCTGAGTTCTATATAGAACTGCCTGCCAAAGAAGTTTTTTCCTAAATCTTGTGAAATAGAAATAGACTGTGAGAAATTTGAACTATCGCTACTACTACTCTCGTCAGTAAAATCGTGACCTAAGGTTAAACTCAAACCGTTTTCAAAGTCTTTAGTTATATCAAGTTCTGCAATCTTACTAATTGTCTGTGTTTGATTAGAACTGACAGAAGTCTCTAGATCACTATCCTCATAGCTAAGGCTTGAAGACAAGCTCCAGTTTTTTGAAGCCCTATAAAGGTCTCGGTCATAGACTGATTGACTATGCTCAAGGGAGTTTTGTTTCAAATTTAGACTATTTTTAAGAAACTCATCCAAGAGGGTATTAAAGTTTGCAAAACATGATGTTGAAATTAAAAAAACTAAATTCGTAATTATTCTCATAAGCTCTTAAAAATTAAGGATTATTATTTGATAGCGGCACTCTATAAGTCCAAAGAAAGGCTTGTCAATAAGCCCTATCTTTCTTATAAGTAACCCGCTGAGTAAGATTGGACATCGCTGGCCTTAGGGCGAGAGGAAGGTCCGGACACCGTAAGGTACTGTAGCGGGTAACGCCCGTCCATCGCAAGATGAGGACTAGTGGAACAGAGACGAGCCAGTTAAGTCTGGTTGAAACGGCTAAACTCTACAGGGTGCAAGCTCAAATAGGAAGGCGTCTAATCCCCACCTGGGAAAGTCTTCGGGTAGAGTGCTTGAGCCATGAGGTAACTCTTGGCCTAGAGGAATGATGTCTGCCTCCCAAGAAATTGGAAGGTCACAGAATCCGGCCTATTTCTTACTCAGCATTTTTCTACATTGGATATTTTAATCCAACTTTATAAATTTAAACAAATTCTACAAAAATCAAATCTACAACTATGACGATATTATTACTTATAATTCAGAACTAAGCATAGTTGATGTAGAAACAACCTACAGAAATATGGCCTGTAATATTATTAAATAACAAAGCCAGTTACAAGAAGAGCTATTCATCTTGCTACAGAGCTACGCAGAAAAATGATTCAAAGATTAAACTTTTGAAAGTACTTTAAATGTAGTAGTTGAAAAATTTTGTTTCTTATCATTTGGCCTTAATTCGTAAGGCCCTTTTTTTATAAGTTTATCAAACTCTGCTCTTTTGAGCTCAATAATATAATTTGTTATTTTGTATTTCGTAATCCCTGTTTTAATTTTTTTAACACCCTTTATAGAGATCTGTGATTTTAACTTGGGATATTGTTTGAGTGACTTGTCTTGGGACTTAATAATAAAGGTCGGCAACTCATACTGACCTGAAAGCCATTCCTTCTCTGTTTTTTGATAAACAAGAACTTTATTCTTGTCTTTAACAACAACTCTTAAAAGATCTAATTCAAAAAACTCCGTTTTCTTATTCTTTCTAGTGGGAAGCAAGACTGGTTCTTTGTCTTTTGAAAGGCAAGACTTGCTTATAGGGCAAAGTACACAATCCACTTTATTGGCCTGACAGTACACTCTCCCAAGATCCATAAGAGATTCATTAATTTCTCTGGCACTATAACGAGCAAAGCTTTTTAAAATTTTTTTATTATCAAAAAGTTCTTTAATTTTTTTATTAAGCTTTAGACCTTTTGGTTCTTGAAGGAAATAAAGCCTTGCTAAAACTCTTTCTATATTGGCATCTATGGCCAAAGCTTTTTGATTAGCCCCAATGGAAAGCAAAGCACTTGCTGTGTAGTCACCAATGCCTGGAATTTCAATCAAGGTATGATAGTCCAGAGGAATAGAGCCATTATGATGCTCTTTTATATGCTTGGCTGCTTTTAAAAGATTTCTCGCACGTCTGTAATAACCAAGACCCTTCCAGGCAATGCAAATCTCTTCCTCTGTAGCTTCAGCTAATCTGGCAATATTGGGGTATGCATTTAGAAATTTATCAAAATGATTAAGAACAGTTCCTACAGTTGTTTGTTGAAGCATTATTTCAGAGACAAGTGTTCCATAGAGAGTTCTGGATGCCCTCCAAGGCAAATGAGAATAATTCTTTTTTGACCAAAGAATAAGTTGTTTCATGAATAAAGATTTATCACAATTTTAAGACAATAAATAGATAGGCTTACTTACAAAATTTTGAGACATCATCAATTTTAGCTAAAAGATCTGTAGCAATTAGCTCTTTTCGCGGTATCTCTCCTTTAATCTTTGCTCCAATGGAAGTGAGATAATCACCAAGACGATAATTGAATTCTGATATATCAGTTATAAGTACAAGGTTTTTTGCTTCTGATTCCTTAATCCATTTAATAATTCTATCTGTATTATTTGATCCAAAAGTTTTACACGCTTCTGAGTAATCCATAATCTCTTTAATGGATGTATCAAATGCATAAACTGTAATATTTCCATTACAGGTTGTTCTAAGTCTTGTGAGAAAACTCTTTCTATTGCACTCTCCACCCTCACTAAAGTCGATACCTCTAAATGAAGAGCTAATATCAACTAGTACATGCAGGCCTGTCTTCTTTCTGGATTTAGCGGCCTGTGCTTTTCCGCAAAACATATCAAAATAATATCCACGATCGCATTTAATAAGATCAGACTGCAGATTAGAAAGATGTTTGTCATTAACCTTCTGAGCTTTATTTTCTTCTAAATTATTATGGTCTGCCTTAGTGTCCCCTGACTCTTTATCTATATAACCAAGTTGTGGATGGAAACATCCATCTCCATAAGGAACACATTCATCACGCGGATTGCTTTGAGCAACTCTTGCAATGGTCCTTGTAGGGTAAATCTCATAAGGTATTTGAAAACTTAAACGCTTCCCGCTTAAAAACCAAACCTCAACATGATCTGGCTCGGCCCAAGACTTCATACTAACTGCAAGAAAAACGATTGTAAGAAAACAGTATTTAATCAAACTAAAGCTCCATGCCCTTTTGACGGAAATATCTAAAAAGTGAATTCCCTAAATCTACCATTAGGTCTTTACCTTCCATGTCTAAATGGAGGAAGTCATTCATATAAGCTTTTTGTCTTGGAGTTAATCCTTCCAAGAGCTCCTTAACTGTCTTTTCGGAGTTTCTCGAGTCCTCTTGCGCACTAAAAGGAATAGTGCGAGTTTTGCCCCCCACTCGGACTTTAGCCTTGGTTGTTCTCTGGGCCGTACCCATTGCACCGGCCATAGAGTCATCAAAGCTCTCTGACGTTGTATCAATATCGTCAGGTGCAGGAGCAGAGGGATCCTCCTCTTTATAGAACTTCACAAGTCTTAGGAATTGCTCGCCATACTCTTCGTTCACAAAATCAATGATCTCATGCATAGGGATTTCAAGCTTGGCCGCAATTTTCGCTATTAATTGCGCATCGAGCTCCTGTGTCTTCTTGCCCAGAAACCGGCTCATGGTTGAGACCCCGACATCTGTAAGCTCGGCCAGGTCCTTTTGGGCCAATCCTCCACGTACTTGCATATACTTACGGACTGCTCCAAGGAATGAGTCTAAATAGTTTCTATTGAATTTCGCCATCTTACACCTCTTTTATTGTGTCTTAAGCTCTTGAAATACTTGTCGGATTGAAATTTTATTTCTTAATGCAATTTAATTGCTTGACGCAAAGGGTCGGATACTGTAATCTAGTTTCAGGATGCAACGAAAGGAGATCCTGATGAAAACGGAAACACTTAAAATTGATCTTAACGAACTAAGCTCCTTTACAAGTGAGAGATACGAAGTTATCTCGAGCGAAACCCTAAGTAACTGTTTTCATAAGGATCTAAACGTTTCGGGCTCTCTCCTCTCTCTCTCAACCTTTGAAAACGTAACGTTCTTTGGTTGCATCTTTTTTGGATCTAGATTTGCAGAGTGCACGTTCAAGAATTGCAAATTCGTAGGATGCGAATTCAAATTCTTGCAAATGGAAAATTGCACCTTTATAGCCTGTGAATTTGAGGCCAATGAGTGGCTTTCATCAAGCTTAAGAGAAAATGAGTTTCTTAGCACTCAGCTTGATTATAAAACTGCGGTTGTAGCGGCCCAGAACGTAAACAAAATTAAAGACTGCTACAACTGCTCTACTTTAAACAATGAATTTAGGAAAACAGCTTAATAACCTTGCCCATCTACAGTTGTATCTCACGGAGCAAGTGAAAACCTATGGCGAGATACAAAATATACTGGTCTAACTGACTATAAAGAATAAGGATATTCCGTCAGCCCACCAACAAGCCTACCTCGCCCACTTTTTAGTGGGCTTCTTTGCTTGCATCAAAATGCTTTGCATTTTGATGTCTGCCTTACTACCTACACCTTTGGGCATTCTTCAATAAATCAGCTTTGGCCTTAATAGCATTACCGATATCACCAAACTTAATAGAAAACTTTGGAACTAGCTTAACTTTACTTGAGTGAACCTTATTCTTGTTTAGAGTAAGCGTTGTCATTGGAATAAGAACGTTCTCCTTATAATCATAAGGAATTGTTACAATATATTGAGTGGAATCACCTGAAATAAATTGAATCTGTCTTCTTTGGCCTGCGGACTCTTTTCTCATGCCTATTTTATCTAGATCTATTTGAGCAAGAGAGATTTGATAAGTATTTATATATGAATAAGTCTCTCCACTTGAAAGAGTCTCCACTTCATAAAATTCTTTAAACAAGTAAACGCAAGTATTAATTAACTCTAGCTGTGTGTACCCACTAAGTCTTTTCACCAATCTTGTACTCTTTTCTTTATAGGACATATTAAACTGAGTTGTCCCCCTATGTATAAATGAATCAGTTGGTCCTACAGAACCAGTCGTTTGCTCATGAGTAGCAAGTGGAGCACAAGAAACAATAAACAATAATAAAAGTAATCTCATTTTAAACCTTATACTTGAATGAAATATCTCTATGAGGCGCATCGTAAGTAAGTGCACCTACACTTATGGCATCAACACCGTTAATCAAATAGTCTTTAATATTTGATAATCTCATACCTCCCGATAATTCAACAGTAACACCTTTTGGTTTTTCACTAATCAGTTCTTTAACTTGTGCTGGTGAAAAATTATCAAGCATAACATGTTGAACACCTAAATTAAGAGCTTCAAAAAATTCATCTTTTGAATGAATCTCAACAACCATAGGTGTATAAAAGCTATGAGTATCTTTAAAAAAATCAACCGCCTGCTTTAAACCACCAAAAAAAGATTTATGATTATCTTTAACCATCCATACATCTGTTTGAGACATTCTATGGTTATATCCACCGCCTAATCTTACGGCGTATTTCTCTAAGGCCCTAAGCCCTGGTGTAGTCTTTCTTGTATCTAATATTTTGATATTAAAAGGTGCTGCTAGTTTAACATATTCAGCAGTGTAGGTTGAAACTGAAGAAGATCTTTGTAATAAATTGAGAGCAATTCTCTCTGCACTTAGAGCAACTGAAAAGGGAAGTTCTAGAGACAAAGAAGTATTGTCTGACTTAGAAACTCTTTTTCCTTCAAATTCCAAAATGGTACTATCATCAAAATCAGGATAGAGATATTGGATAGCACTAGAGAAAAAATTCAAACCACTTATTATTAGATCGTCTTTAAAAAAAAGAGTGCAATTTACACGGGTATTTGGAAGTTTTGAGAAATAATAACTATTAGCAAGAAGTCCATCCTCCTTGTAATAGCTCGCTACAAGCTCTGCTATTTGTTGATTCATAATATTTCCTTTTTGAAGCTAACCTTAATCTAACAGAATAAGCCTGGACAGTCATACCATGCACCATTTAAATTTATAGTATGCACCAATTTAAAAAACTGGTTCTTTTGACCATGATGGTTGTGAATTATTCTCTTGCTGTGGAGCCGTTTTGTGTGGCCCATAGAGGAAATAATATTGAAGAGCTTGAGAATTCTCTCGCATCTTTAGAGTCAGCTGCTAATTTAAATGTTCACGCTATTGAGTTTGACATTCGTCATACCTTAGATGGAATTCCAATTCTTATGCATGACTCAACTGTGCAAAGAGTTACCTTGCAAGATGATTCATGCCCCAGCGAATTATCTATTCATGATATAACTTTGGCCGAGGTTAATAATTGTACTCTTGTGAACGGGGAATCTATCCCCTCCCTTCAAGACGCTTTTGAACTATTAAGAAATTATTCCGGCAAAGTTTTTATGGAGTTAAAAGATAGTCCTAATCTTGAAACCCTTATTTTAGCTGAACAATATTTTCGAATAAGGGCAGAGGAACTTGTCATTATTTCTTTTAATGAAAGAACTCTTCGATATTTAAGAAATCAAACATTCAATTTCCCCTTTCTTTCACAAGTTCAACTTTTACACCTTAAAAGAGACTCAGAAGAACATACTAGTTTTCATGGGTTAGATGTGAAAAATCTTGAAAGAGACCATATTCGTTCTTTAAAAATGTTTGAAAAGATTATTGGAGTCTATACAAAAAATCAGGCCCCAGAAATCAGAAAGTACTTTGATTGGGGGGTAGATTTTGTAACTACCGACAATCCTAGTCTTTGTATGCAAATACTTAGCAGTTATTAAGCTCTCTTGATCTTGATAAGAC
>CAYGJN010000046.1:0-19341 GCA_964350135.1 uncultured Bacteriovoracaceae bacterium
TTTCAACCAGATATTTTATCTAGAAATAGATTTGATTGATACAGAGAAATGAAGTAAGTATATGAGCAAAATCGACTTTTCATTGAGGTTTACAGTGTTAAAAAAGATAAGCTTACTAGCATTTATTATACTACTTTCGTTTAAAGTTACTGCCGAAACAAAAAAGGAAACATCTGTGGAAAATGTTAAAAAGAACATTGGTACTTATTTTGAAATTTCTGTTACTGACCTAGAAAGAGCTATGAAATTTTACTCTCAAGTCTTCAATGTAGAATTTTTTAGAGAAGATATCCATGGCAACGAAATGGCCCTATTTCCTTTTAATGGAAAAAATTCAGGCATTACAGGAGCTTTAGCAAAAGGCAAAATCTACAAACCTACCACTTCAGGTACTCTAATCTATCTTTCCACTGAGGATATCGATAAAACTCTTGAGAAAGTAAAATCTCTTGGAGGGGAAGTCCTGTTTCCTAAAACAGTTGCGGGTGAGTATGGGTACGTTGCTGAGTTTAAGGACTTAGAGGGCAATCGTATTGCCTTATTTGAAAACAAGTAGTCACAAGCTTATATGCAATAAATCGCAATCTTGAGTGACTCTACTCTATTAAAGATTGGCCAATCTATCAGATTGACAAAAACATTTCGATTTAGGAGTTACTTAATATAAAAATTAATTCGTGATGGTCATCAAGACTTGCGATACTTCGCGAGATTGGAACATTTTCCCAGCATTTCGATTGTATCTGCTTCAGTAAATTTAAAATCATTACCATATTTTTCAAAAATTTTTTTGGGGAATATGGTCATATTCCAATTATTTTCTTTACCTGAAGTCACTTGATCCTTGGAGTAACCAAACTCCTGAGCAAGGTCCAATTTCTCTGCTTGATTGGCACTCTGGAGATTATAAATTATGGGCCAAGAAGATTAAAGGTACCCCTCAAGACTTAAATCTCTTAAATAGAAAAATTGTTTCTTCGATTCGCTCCGTAGATAAAAAAACACCAATAATGATTGATGTCGGGTTCTATGCCACACCTTGGGCATTTAAGATTTTAGAACCAATTAGCGATCCTCATATTTTATATTCATTTCATATGTATGAGCCTTATGCTTATTCGAAGTATTATGGAGATAAAAATTATAGTTACCCTGGTATAATTCCCATTGGAGAAGTAAACCCTCGGCCTAAGAAATGGAATAAGAAAATACTTTTAGACTTTCTCAGCCCCGTCAGTGAGTGGGCGAAACAAAACTTAATTCCGGCCAATAAAATAATTTGTGGTGAATTTGGTTTAAGCAGATTTCAAGATGGAGCTGAGAAATTTCTTGGTGACCAAATCTCTATTTACAATCATCAGGGTTGGCATTGGGCTTTCTATACATTTCGCGAGGATGATGGTGCTCATGCCATGGACTACGAGTTGGGAACAAAAAAGCCCGGCCAGAAGTATTGGCAGGCCATTGAGCTCGGAAAAATGCCAGGAATAGATGTTTACAAACGGAAAAGTAAAGTTTGGAACATGATCCAAGCAGGATTGAACTGAGTAGACATCCAAATCTAGGCAGATCTTACTCAATTGAGTAATGGCCAATAAAAAATAGACCGGAGTTTACTCAAGTAATTATTAGAGGGGCAAAAATTTCATAATGATTTCACCAAGGTTGGTAGTGGGGCTCCACAAGAAAAACTTCGTTAGTTTACTTGAAAGAGTCACGACTTGCGTTTTAAAATAAAAACGGGCCAACAATAGCCCATTCTGTATGTTAACGTAATTTTGTTTTTAGTTTCTACTAGAATCTAGTCTCTGTAGTACTTAATCAATGGGAAGTATCAAGGTTCCTCACCACGGGACACTGTTGCATGCAGAATTAACTGCCCCTGAAGCTGAAACAGGGTAGTAATATAACCTATCTACCGCCGAGTAGCATTCTGAAGAATTAATATCAGCTTTGAACCTTTCTACACACCCAATGAAACGCTCTACTCTATTGAAATGAGAACTCAGCTCGTTGGCAAAATCTGCGCATTGAAAAAATTCTGATACTCTCAGTGAATGTGTTTTGCCAAATTTATAATCTAATATGCTTGTAACTGCTACGATATCGCCTTTAAGTACCTGCAACCTATCAACCAACTGAAAAGGCACATTGTTTGAATAAGATTCCTGGTGCGACCATTCAGATACAATAGTACAAGCTCTTATTTCTCCAAAAGGTGTGGATCGTCTGCTAATCGTAGCTCCATGTCCGTTACATCCTCGTTTCATCAAATCATTAATTTGTTTTTTGCTAAATTCCAGTATGGGGTTGTCCAAAGTTTCCTTTATGTCTGGTCCAAATTTACTGACAACTTTAATTGCCAGCTTCCCGCTTTCAACCTCGATGACAGCTTTTTCTAATGTTCCTTCCTTGAGAACACGGCCCTTTAAGTCAGAAAATGTTATACCGTATTTTACGTAGTCTCCAAGGTTTAATCCAGAAGAACCAATACAAGGCATAGTATTACATTGAGTACTAACTATATTTTGACCATCTTTAGGTCGATCTAAGTTTAACTCCTCTGCTCCTGCAGAAATTAAAATGGAGCTTAATAGAGTTAATCCTACATAAAATTTCGCTAGTCTTTTCATAAAAAATCTCCCTACATTACATTTGTAATACTTGTAGGTAGCATGATTAATCATCTAAATGTACAAAAAACTGAGAATCGCTACTGAAAAGTGGTTTACAGATAAGACCTTGTATTTTTTATATGATTTAAGATCTTTTTCAGGTCAGACTCTATTTCTTTAAGGTTTTTATCCACTTGTGAATTATCAATACTAAATAATTCAGCAAGACTTATTCCAAAAAGCTTTGCTATGGCAAGGTAGGGCTCCCCACTTATTGAGCGGCCATATTCCCAATCTCTATATGTACTGGCACTGACACCTATTTCTTTTGCACATTTTGATATTGTGAGTTCTCTTTTTTTTCTCAATTCCACTAATTTTTTTGAAATAGACATTCTAATCATCCCCCGATGAAAAAGATACCTTTTCGTAGTCCATCAGAAAAATAAAAGAAAGGCATGTATATCATAACAATATTCTATACCTCTCTCTAAATTTAAAAAAAATACTCAATGGCTAAGAAAAGATAGTGAAAGAACAGCTTGCTCGGAGATCGAGTGATTCTTGGAAATACGGTATTTTTTAAGATGATCAGTATTTTTCTGGTGGAAATAGAAGGTTTTTTTATCCAAATTGCTATCCACAAGATATTACAGGGCCTAAATGAAAACCCATATCAGGCCAAAGACTTTGAGTCCATTGGAGCTTTTTCAAAATGTTGACCAAAAAAAATTGCCCAAATTTTGAAACAAACCTAAACAATCTTTAATAGAAAGGCATTTGTGAATTAGAGGTGTTTTTTAATATAAAGGCTGCTCATGAATTACCAGCCTTTATGAGTGTTAATTATTTATTAATCTAGTAATTGATTACCTAGAAAGTCTCACCGTTATTCTTATGGTAAACTTACTGCCACTTTTGAATCGTTACTCCCATTAATTATAAGAGAAGCTCTTGTATAATAGCTGTCACTTAGTCCAGCCTCTTCCAATGAAATAATGACTGTTTCAGTAATATAAGCCTCACACGCATCAAAACCGTTAGGCATAGTATGAATAAGCTTTGCTTCACGACACTGAACTGGATACGACTCAAGGCATGAACCAACTTCAAGTTTAAAGGCATGCTCTTCACACCCGCCACCATAAGAAACGCTGATTTCTAAGTTTCCATTTTTTACTTCTGCGCTATTAATAACTGCGGCTTGGGCAGCAATAGCAAAGCAACTCATCATAATTACTACTACAAATTTCATTTTAGCCTCCTGAACTCTTGTTCATTTAAGTAATATTTTTTAAATATATTTCACACATAATCTCTATGCATTTCATAAATTTAAGAAGGCTAGTTGAAGATTTTACATAGTGTCTTTGCTTGAAATAACCTCAAGCCAATAAGAGGTAATCTCTATGAAAGAAGTGCCATTCCGGAGCGTTATTTCAGGCTGCCTCAATCTTGATTTTTAGCTTTAATTTCGCGTTCTTAAGCTGATCTTCAATCAGTCTGGCTACAAAAACAGCCTCAGAATGTCCCAGAGACTTGGCAAGCTTAGCTGCTAGCTCAAAAGTTGGAACTCTTCGGCCTTTCTCAAAATCACAAATTTTGGCCTTAGAAGTGCCTGCTTTTTCAGCAAGTTCGACCTGAGAGACCTCCTCAGTAGTCCTTACGGCATATAAAAGGTCCTTGAAGGCCATGCGTCCTTTACGAACTTTCTCGATCTCTTTAATAGCATTGCTTTTTTTTCTAATACTCATGTTTGTTCACCTCTTCAACTAGGACAAATTCAATCTTATCTTTTTTGACAGTGTAAATGGCTCGATAGGAGCGACTTAACCTGATTGACCTCTGTCCTTTGCGTTTACCTTTGAGCGGTTCATCGTGAAAACCAGGGAGCTTTCGGACCTCTCAAAGACCTTCTAGCTCTACCGCTTCGATCCAAGACTCCAGTTTGTCTAAGATCGTCCTTGGTATTTTTCTTAAATCCTTGATAGCGTTTTTTGATAAAACGACATCGTAAATATCCATGAGATATGGTACCCCTTGGTGGGTACTATGTCAAGAAGTATCTCAATCTAAAAGAAATTGAGTCCAAAAATCGGGTTGTTACGAAAGTTTCGTTTTCTTTTGTCATACCGCTGAGTTGTACGAACATCTGCATGATTTACTAGCTGGGAGATATAGTAGATATCCTCGCCATTATCAATCAGAGAGCTTATAAAAGTGGCCCTAGCACTATGAGGAGTAATTCTCTTGTTTTTATTAATTCTTTTAGACCACTTGCTCACGATATAGCCTACTGCCGTATGGCTTAACTTCTTTTTTATATCCCCGTTGTAAGAGTTTTTGGTCGGTTGGAAGAGATAATCATTTTCTTCGATTTTCCTTCCCTGTTCCTCAGTTCGCTTTAAATACTCGTTCAAATAATAAACTGTTGTTGGATGAAGAGGGACTTCATTGGCCTTCTGCCCCTTACCCACATAATGGAGAAAGTTTATTCCTTCTCTTGTTTTGAAGTCCTTTCTTTTAATATTGCGAAGCTCAGCTTGTCTCATACCTGTTGTAAACAGCAACAAAATAATAGCTCTGTGCAGAGGAGGAGCTTCCGCAATTACTAGCTCAAACAGGTTTTTCATTTCTCGATCAGTAAAAGCCTGAGTTCCTTCAACCACCATTCTCTTTGGTCTCACACAAAGCTCAGCAGGGTTTTTGTTAATTACCTCTCTTTGAACTAAGAATTGAAAGAAGCTTGAAATAGACGATATCTTTCGATTTATAGAATTAGGTGCATAAGGTTTCTTTCTGGCTGAGTTGTTAGACTCAAGATAGTTTTTATACTTAACCACATGAACTCTTTTAACTTCTCCAAATCTCATTACTCCCTCAGAAAGTTTTGGTACCTGAAAGTTAAACGTTGTGAACTCAAAAAAAACCTTCAAATCTCTTCTGTAAGCTTTTTCAGTAAGAGGAGTCCTTTCTCTTAGAAACTCGTACAAAAGGTCCTCTACTGATTCATGGTCAATCGGATGTGTTAACTGACTGTTAGTTATTCCTAAACTAAATAAATCGCTCATTTGATCCCTCCTAGATCATAATTTAATAACACGAGAACTAAGTCTCTCTGTTATTGTCTCATGCGATTTTATTTGAAATAACGGCTCTGGAATGGCCATTCTTTTACAGAGTGAGTTTTACTCAGTCAGAGCGTTCTTTTATAAAAGGCTTTCGATCTTCTTGAAGAGTTGAGCCTCAGTATAGTTTGCACTGGAATTATGATCTATACTCCACTCTTTAAAAACAAGTCGTGACTACTGCACTTTATAGAAACCTTCTTTCTGATTCAGATGAGTTTATAAACGATCAGTTTTATGAAACTACTGATCGTCTCTTAGAACTCACCAAGTATTCAAAATCATTGTGGAAAGTCATGAAGCCTAGTGAGAGGGCCGAGTTACTCAAAGAGGTTATTTCGAACCGAGAGCTTGAAGGTGCAAGTGTTCGATATTCTTTGAAAAAGCCTTTTGAAATTTTGAAAAAAATAAAAAATTTAGGTCAATTTGAAAAATGGTGCCCAGGAAAGGACTTGAACCTTCACACCTCACGGCACTAGAACCTCATTCTAGCGTGTCTACCAATTTCACCACCTGGGCCTTGAGCCAATAATTTATCGAAATTACAAGAGCTTGTACAGATCTTAGACTGTATGAAGTTCACACTTTTAATAGCTGTATTGACTGTGTGCGTTGCCATGAGTAAAACCAGCTAAATATTTTGTGAGAAGAAAAGAGGTTTTATGAAGTCGTTACTTGTACTTTTATTTTTAGCATTATCTATTAACTCATTTTCTCAGACTAAGTATTGGGGTAAAAAGAGTGCTTCACCAAAATCAATTTCTACATCCACTAATTCCTCTCATTCATCAGCTACTAATTCTTATGATTATGATGAAGAACTAATGGCCGAAGCAAGACCAGGAAGTCTTAAGATTGAAAGAACTAGAGGTTATTTTTTATAAGCTTCAATTTCGTTTATATAGTACTCAATTTTTTTGGATATTCTTTTTATAAGATCAATTTGAGTACTTACTGAATTAATTTTTCTCATTTTAAGAACATATGGTGGAATTTTAAGATCTTCTAAACTTTGTTCTAGGAATTTATTTATCTCAACTTCTTCTTTTTCAGGAGTGATTTCAGTGTTTTTAGAAAAATTTTCTATTTCCAGGTCAGCTAATTGTTCAAATGCAAATTCATCCATATCAATAGCATGATCTAAGGCCTTGGCCACTGGAAACTCAATGACTTGTGCTAGAGGTGAATTTTGACTTGTATTCTTCATTAATTAAATTCTAAGCTGTTGCAGAATAGAGCAAAGCAAACAAGCTCGTACATGTAATATTTACGCTTTGAGGGTAAAACTTAGACAGCTAAGTAGTGGAATTTTCATCAATGGAATTCATTTCCTCATTGTATTTTCAGGTACTTATAGAGAAAATAAGGCATGGATAAGCTCAATTGCCATAATTGTATACACTTTCATATTACCTGGGATCAAAAATCTCCAAAGGGTTGTAAGGCCTATAATTTTAAATCCTCTCAGATGCCTTCAATTTTAGTTAAACAATCTTCAGGTGCTGAATGCACTCTTTTTAAAGAGAAAAAGCCTAAGAAAAAAGAATTAGATCTCTCTAGTGATGATCTCTGGTAGGGCCTTATTTTGATGATAGAAGCTCTTTTCGGCCTTTAAAATAGTAGCACTACCAATACATAGATCATTATTATAAAAAGCAATAGTTTGCCCAGGAGTGATAGCACGTTGAGGGATAGAAAAACTGATTTCTAAATCATTATTTTCAAGTCTTTTGATCTTACAGTCTTGATTGACTTGTCGGTAGCGTATTTTTGCAGTTAGCTGATCATGCTCATTTGGAGCTTTTGTAATCCAATGAATTTCATTGGCCCAAAGTTTATCAGCGAATAAAGCAGGATGAGTAACTCCTCTTTCTACATAGACAATGTTTTTTACAAGATCTTTTTCAACAACAAACCAAGGCTCTCCAGGACCACCAAGTCCAAGGCCTTTTCTTTGCCCAATAGTATAAAAACTTTGACCAAGGTGATTACCTACAGTTGTTCCATCAAGAGTTTTAAATTCACCTTGTTCACAATGAATATAATCTGCAATAAAACCTGTAAAATCTTTTTCACCAATAAAGCAAATACCCATACTATCTTTTTTAGTTTTTGTAGCTAGGTCAAGCTCAGTTGCAATTTTACGGACTCGAGTTTTTTTTAGACTTCCAAGGGGAAAGAGTACTTTTTCTAAGGCCTTTGAATTAATCGCACTTAAAAAATAACTTTGATCTTTTTTGGGATCGAGTCCTTTTTTAAGATAAACTACTCCATCAATAGTTTCTGTCTGGCAGTAATGACCTGTGGCCAGTTTATCTGCGCCAAGTTCAATGGCCTTATCTAGCAAGACTTTAAACTTAATATGCTTATTACAAAGGATATCAGGATTAGGAGTAAGTCCTTTCTCAAAATCGTTAAGAAAGCCTTTAAAGACATCTCTCCAATATTCTTTAGAAAAATTTACATGATGATATTTAATTCCAAGTTTATTGCAAACACTGACAACGTCTGCAAAGTCTTTCTTTGAAGGACAGTCTGAGGAGTTTGACTCCCAGTTTTTCATATAGAGCCCTTCAACTTCATAGCCTTGTTGAAGCAATAAAGCTGCTGCTACAGATGAATCTACGCCACCACTCATGGCCATCATGATTTTTGTCATGAAGCCTTATAACGCATTAAGACTAATAGGTAAATGGCCCAATTTCTACTAACGAGGGCTAAAGTCAAAAAGAAGGCCAAGGCTAGCGCCAGCTATAAATTGAATATTATCTGTGAGAGTTTTAATATTGAGTGCTTCAACAAAGTCTGAACTTGTATGATGAGCATTATGGTTATGATCGTTTTCCCAATCTTGTCCAATAACAATAGAGCTTATCTTATTTTCCCAAAAAACAGTATTTTCTGAAAGAGTAAAATCGTTAGAGAAAATTTCATATCGAGGATAACTATTTATTATTTTTCCTACTGCCAGAAATTTTTCAGCAAACTTAATATCATCTTCTCCGCCATTTGCTTTAGCTCTAGTATAAATTTTCATATTTCCAAGTTTCTTTTTTTTATCAGTGTACTCACTATCTTGGCCAAGCATTAAAAGATTAACAGATCCAATAAGTGTAATATCATTACTTGAAATTTCTTTTTTTAAAATATCGTTTATATAAGCATGAGTACCCAGAAAACCAACTTCTTGAAAATTAGTAAAAACTAAGCGAATAGTATGTTTTAAATCAAACTTAAGAAAAATTGGTATTAACTCCAAAAGGGCCGTTATGCCTGAACCATTATCATTGGCACCCTGAGAAGTAGCATCAATTTCCATGAGACCTGTTTTTTTATTAAAGACTATATTATCAATATTAGCGTAAAGAATAAGGACTTGATCTGTATTTCCTTTTTTTTCCCAAATGAGATTAGAAAAAGTTTGATCTTTAATTGTTTCAAGATTTTTAATCATCTGATCAGTAAACTTTCTCCATTTTTTATACTCTTTATGATCTTTTGTGAATCGAGAGTTTACGAGCTTATTAAAGTCTCTTTCGTACATTTTTTGAGCAGCCTTAATATTAGGTTTGAACTCATGTTCCTTTAAATGGTCAGTATATTTTGAATCAAGAGAGATAATTTTTGTTTTTAAATATTGGAGAGCTTTTTTATTACCAGACTTATAAACCACTCGTGAAGGAGAGCAGCATTGAACAAATTCACGCAAGGTCTTCACTACATTCTTATCTTTAATATTTGCTAGTGTTTTTTTAATCTGAAAATTATTGGGAGCCTTAAATTCTTTTGCGTAGGAATTAAAAACTAAAATCTTCAGTATTATCACTAGGCTTAATTTCATTTTCATCTTCATCCAGGTAGTCATCAGGCAAATCTTCAGGAGTATCGCTAACTCTTTTGAGCATTTTAAAGTTTTCAAATAACTCAACAACACCTGAGCCTAAAAGTTTAGCGGTTTTACTATTCGAGTTATAAATACTAACAGCGTGGGCTGCTCCCATATTAAAGACATCTTCTTCAAATTCAGCAATAGCACTATCATTATTTTTAAAATAAAGAATACCCTTGATTGGATCTCCATTTTCAAAGGAAAAATAAACATTTTGAGGTTTTGTTCTATCATATCCTTTTGGAAATAAAAGATGAGAAATTTTACAAGATTTTCTCATAAGTTCTTTTTTATGACCTAAAACTATTTCATATGATCTATGATCTAATTTTGTGATAACAGACTTTTTATCAACGGGTGCAGCTGTTGAGTCGATTTTTAGGTTTGTTTCTCCCAAGTAGTGTGCGTATAGCCCCTGACTTTCTCCAACATGAAGCTCTTGTTTTGAGTCAAAGAAACTTGCAGGATGGAGTAAAGATCCGTGAGCTCTTTTAGCAATATAATTATTAATTGAAGAGGAGTAAAAAAAACAAGATTCTTTTCTCTCAGGTTTAGTGTGAAACTCAAGATTGTATCTTTTAGCAATTTCTAATACTTCTTTTTTTCTAAGCTCACTTAAGGGAAGAATTAACTTCTTTAAATATTCTTCAGGAACTGATCCAAGTAGAGCTGATTGATCGTGATCTTTATCATTTGATCTATAAAATTGAGCTTTAGAGCGGTCTTTATTAAAATGAATTTTTGCATAATGGCCGGTGGCAATATTATCAATTTTTAGAAGTTCTGCTTTCTCACTTAGAATTTTAAACTTTATCTGATTACACCAAAAACAACTTGAAAAAAAATTACCAATAATTCTAGAACTAATAACTTTATCAAGTATTTTAGATTCAAACTCAGCCTTAGCATTTACTGCATAATATCCAATTCCAAGTGAGTCGCAAATTTTTTTCACTTGATTTAAGTCTTCAATATGGCATGAGCTTTCGAAATCTTCAGATAGATCCTTTTTATCTTGGGCCCTTAAAAATTGAAAGGTTATTCCATAGACATCCATGCCCTGACTTTTAAGGAGAAAGGCAGCAACTGTGGAATCAACACCACCACTCATTGCAATTAAAACTTTATTAGAGTTTGTACTCAACTTGTATCCTTTGGTTTATTATAACATCTCTTAAGATCCATAAAAGGTGTGCGGCATGTCAAATGCGTTAGAATTTACAATTGACTATGAAGATAAAGAATTAAGCTTTGTGATTAATGAAGACAGTGGTTTTGTACCTCAAACTGGCCAGCTTTTAGATCTAGACCAAGATGATCTTGAGCAGTTAAGTCGGAAAGAAATTGGCTTTTTTAATATTGAAGTCTTGCTTGATAATCAAAAATATTATTTCCCTGCCATGATATTTTCCAGATCAAAGCTTCAAGAAGAAATCTTAGAATTTTTAGAGTACGATGACTTTTTAGATAATTTAACCAGTAAAGGAAATGATGAAGACTGAAACAAACCCAACAATTTATTTAAAAGATTATAAAGAATTAGATTTTACAATTGATTCAATTTCCTTAGAGTTTGATCTTTTTAAAGATTTTACTTATATAACTTCAACTCTAAATATTAAAACCAAAACTAAGTTAAAAGAGCTTTTCTTGAATGGAGAAAATCTTGAATTAATTGATATAAATTTTTCAAAAGATGATTATAAGCTTGAAGAGAGTGGACTTACTCTTTTAAATCCAAAAGGAAGTTTTGAGCTGGTTACTAAGGTTAAAGTTTATCCTCATGAAAATTTAGAATTAGAAGGTCTTTATTTAAGTTCTGGAATTTTCTGTACTCAGAATGAAGCTCAAGGTTTTAGGAAAATTACTTTTTTCCCTGATCGACCAGATATGATGACGGTTTTTAAAACTAAAATTACTGCCTCTAAGGATTTTCCATGCTTGCTCTCTAATGGAAATCTTATCGAAAAAGGTGAAGTAGATACAAATAGACATTATGTTATTTGGGAAGACCCATTTAAAAAGCCTTGTTATTTATTCGCTCTTGTTGCAGGTGATCTAGGTATTCTAAAAGATCAATATAAGACCATGAGTGGAAGAACTATTGATTTAGAAATTTATTGTGACAAAGGCAATGAGTATAGACTTACTCACGCCATGGAATCTTTAAAAAAATCAATGAAATGGGATGAAGATGTTTATGGACTTGAGTATGACTTAGATCTCTATATGATTGTTTCTGTAGACTCATTTAATATGGGGGCAATGGAAAATAAAGGTCTTAATATTTTCAACTCTGTTTATACTTTAGCAGATCCAAAATCAGCTACTGATTCAGATTATCAAGATATAGAAGCAGTGATTGGACATGAGTATTTTCATAATTGGACTGGAAACCGTGTTACTTGTAGAGACTGGTTTCAATTAACTTTAAAAGAGGGACTTACAGTTTTTCGTGATCAAGAATTTTCAGCGGATATGCAGTCCAGGGCAGTTAAAAGAATCGAGGATGTAAAGGTGCTCAGGTCCCATCAGTTCTCTGAAGATGCAGGCCCTATGGCCCATCCTATTCGCCCAGAATCCTATATGGAGATTAATAATTTCTATACAGCGACAGTTTATAATAAAGGAGCAGAGGTTATTCGCATGGCCTATAATCTTATAGGACGTTCTGCTTGGAGAAAATCACTTGATAAATATTTTGAATTATTTGATGGTAAGGCCGTAACTACAGATGATTTTATTCATGCTCTAGAACTAGGGTCTGGTAAAGATTTAACTCATTTTAAAAAGTCTTGGTATTCACAGGCTGGCACACCTGTAATTAATATTAGTAGCAAAAGTGATAATAACTCATTTAAACTTAGTCTAACTCAAACTTGTCCTAATACCCCTGGACAAAAAGATAAAAAACCATTTTATCTACCATTTCCTATAGCTCTTTATAATAAAGAGGGTGAAAAGATTCATGAAGAGGTTTTAATAATAAAGGAGCAATCTCATGAGTACTCCTGGAGTTATTCAGATGTTTACACAGTTTCACTAAACTTAAATTTTGCATCTCCTGTAAAAGTGAATTATGAATATACTGATGAGGAGTTAAGTTTATTGATGGCCCATGATCAAGATGAGTTTAATCGCTTTGAAGCTTCTCAGCTTTTTTCAATAAGAGAGATTAAAAAAATAATTCAAAATTCTAACTATAAGGTTTCTGATAATTACTTGAATTCATATGGCGCACTTCTTAGTAATTCAAACCTTGATCCTGCTTTGAAGGCTTATTCTTTGACATCACCAAGCTATGAAGACTTTTTTGGTGACCAGGAAGTTTTACTTATTGATGAGACAATTGATGCAATAAAAAACTTCAAAAAACAATTAGGAATTAGTTTTGCAGACAAATTTAAGAAATTATACCTATCTCTAGATCAAACTACTTATAGCCTTGATTCTTTATCAATTGGAAAAAGGACTCTTAAAAATACTTGTCTGAAATTTCTATGTTATTCCAATCAAGATGAGTTTTTTGAGCTGGCCAGTCATCAATATTTTAATAAAGACAATATGACTGATCAATTAAGTGCTTTTGAAGCATTGGGAATTTATCAAAATAAGTATCAAGAGAAAGTTTCCAATGATTTTTATGAGAAATGGCATAAAGATCCACTTGTTTTTTGTAAGTGGCTTGAAACTGAGTCTGTTAGAAATACTGATGATTTTCTTTCTCATATTGAGGCCCTTAAACAAAAACCTGTGTTTAATATTCATATTCCTAATCAAGTTCGAAGTTTAGTTAGGGGCTTTGTCTATAATCTAAAGGCCTATCATCATATCAGTGGTAAGGGGTATGATTATTTTGCAGATTTTATCAGTATGTATGACAAAATTAACCCCCAAGTTACAGCTAGGCTCTGTGGCTTTGGCTTTGGAAAACTTTCAAGGCTTGATGAGACAAGGTATAAGCTTATGAAGAAGGCCTTAGATAAGTTAATGGAAGAAAAGCTTTCTAAAAACACCTATGAAATACTCAGCAAAACCATGCAGGATGCCAAGCGTTAATAAAGCTTTCATTGACTAAGTTTCTTTCTCCTGACATATAGTATCAAACTATAATCAGGAGAGAGTTAATGAAACTCATTACAGCCATTTGTCTATTTTTGTCACTTTCGGCCATTGCTTCTATTCAGGAAAAAACCATTAATTTTGAATATGGAACGACTCATATGGATTTTAGCTTAGAAGGGCAAAAAACTCATACTGAGACTCAATACGAAGAAGTTCCTAGTACATGTTTTCAATCAGTTTATGCGGGTCAAGAAGCTCATTGCTATTGGAGCACAGGTTATTACACTGTATGTGGTGGGCACGGGTATTACTCAAAATATAATCATTATGGGCATTATGGTTATAGCTGTTGGAGACCAAGTAAGTATGTTTGCACTCATAGACCAAAGTATATTCAACAAGCTTATTCTTGCACAAAAACAAAGCAGACTAATTACCAAGTTGTTGATTATAAGCAAAAGGCACATGTACATGTAATATTTGAAGGAGAGACAATCTCTTCAGATAAATTAAAATTTACTTTTGGATCAAACTTAGAAGCAGGACTTAAGCTAGACTTTTTAGAATCACAATATGTATTTGAGAAAAATGCAACTATGGATTTAGTTTCAGAAGAAGGAAATATTAAGACTTTTGAAATGAATATTAATGTTAAAGTTTTACCAATTTTTACAATTGCTAATGCTTTAGGTTCTGAGCTCTTTGATCTTAAAGTGGAAGGACGTGTTTTAAGTTTTAGAACAGGACATATTCCAAATGCTCTTAACTATAAAGTCTTTATAGACCTTGAGCAGGATAAATTTCTTGGAGATAAAAAACTAGTTTCTAGATCTATTGAAGCTAATGAGATGACTGTTACACAGGATTCAAATAGTACGTTTTTTGAAATTGATTTATCTAATTTACATGAGCGTCTAAGAGATCCAAAAGAGTTTAAGGCAGAAATTGAAGTCGGAGTTACACTTGACTATAATTTTAATCCTGAAAACCCAGAGATCATAAAAGATGAGCTTAAGGTTATTTCTAAGCTTAAACAAAAAATTTAATAAAAGACTAAATTAACTTATAAAAAGGCACTCTTGAGAGTGTCTTTTTTATTTGGTTTTAAAAGTCGTTACTCCATCCCAATCTGCAGGTGGTGGATCATTTAAATAACCCGTACAAGCGTCTTTGATTCTGTTTGATGGCACATCATGAGGGTATTTTTCTAGGATAGGTTTTAGTATATCAATAGATTTATCAAAATTCTTTGCCAGGTAAGCTTCATATGCTTCGTTAAACATTTCAAGAGAGTATGAATCAGAAATCATATGGTGATTAGCGTGAAGAACTTCAAATATTTTAACAGGTTTCTCTTTTCCTTTTACTCGCACTTTATCTAAAGCTCTTATAACAAATTCTGATTTTTGTTCATCACTAAGTCTTTCTAGAGTAAACTCTGAAATTAGTATCTGGGCACCATAAGGCTTGCAAAGACCTTCAAGTCTTGCCCCTAAATTCATATGGTCTCCAAGAGCAGTATAAGAGAAAATTAAATCTGAGCCCATATTTCCCACAGAGCAGACTCCCGTATTAAGTCCAATACCAACTTTAAACTCAGGAAATCCCATCTCTTTAAAGTCTTCGTTAACCTCTGGTAGGGCTTCAATCATTTTTACTGCAGCACCAACACCTAGATAGGCATGCCCCTCGATTTCTACAGGCGCACCCCAATAACCAACAATGGCATCGCCTATGTATTTATCTAAAGTACCTTTTGTTTCAAAGAGAATATTAGTCATTTTATTCATATAATGATTCATACAGGTTGATAACTCAGAGGGGGTTAGTTTTTCACTGATAGAAGTAAAATCCCTTACATCGGAAAAAAAGACTGTTATATCTTTTCTTTCGCCACCGGTTTTAAGTTTGTCAGGGCTATCAAGCATTTCATCAACAATACTTGGGGCCACATATCTAGAAAATGCTCCACGAATATGTCTTTTTTCTTTATTGGCCATATAAAAACTTAAGGCCGTATCCCAGGCATAGAGCATGAGATAGCAAAGAAGAATTGAAAATAATTTGATCTCATAACCATTAGGCAGAAAATAATAATAATCAAGAAGTACAACTGCTGCGATTGCTCCACCCGAGCCAAAAATATCAAAAATAGCATTATCAAATTGTTGAACCATAAGAATAACAAGTGCACCTAAAATTAGAAGTATCCAAGTGTACTTTGCACTTTCTTCAAATGGTTTGAAGTATCTTCCCTCAGCTAGCATATCAACAGCTGTCATGTGAAGATAAACTCCTGGTAAATAGGGATCAAGTGCTGTGTTTCTAAAGTCGTGGGCAGCCTGTGCTGTTGATCCGATAAAAACAACTTTTCCTTTAATGGCCTCTAGCATTTCAGGGTCATCATTATCTGATTCTAGAATTTTATAAATTGGAATATTGTGAAAGGCTTCCTTGTCACCTCTGAAATTAAGTTTTAAACCACCATATTTATTAACCTCTAGTTCACCTTTTGTAGTTGTAAGGGATCCAAATTCATTTCTCATATGAACTTTAATTTTATCTTTGGTGTATCTTTCATAAGCAAGTAATCCAAGAGATGGCATAAGTTGAATATCATTGCTTGCATGACCGTCTGTATCTGTAGGGGCAAGAATATTTGCATACATTGCATAATTTCTAAAAACACCGTCTGGATCATTGGTCATATCAATATAAGCAAGCCCTGGTTCAGTACTAAGAATTTTTTCAATAGGGAAGGTTCTAAAATCAATAAACCAAGGACGCGATACTACCCCTTTTTCTTGGGTCGTATCGATAAGAAAATTATACATAATATCTGGCAGTTCAGGGGAGCTGTAATTACGAATTTGAGTTCTCATATAAGAGACAATTATATTTTCTGCTCCCTGCTCAAATGCACCGATTGTGTTAGCAAAAAGACCATCCATATCTAAATTACAACTACGCTCCGGTTCTGGGAAAATAACATCAAAAGCAATAACTTTTGCGCCCAATTTTTGTAGTTTATGAATAAGATCAATCCAAACCTTTCTAGACCAAGGAAATCGGCCAAGCTTTTTTATTGAATCATCGTCTATTTGTGCAAGCATGGCATGAGGTGATTTAGGAAGCTTATTTTGTCTAAGGAATTTAGTGTATCTATAGTCAAAAAACCAGGATTCATAGGAGTAAGGAAGTTTGTCTAATGAAGTATCATTTTCTCCAGGATTAGGAGCAACAAATGAGAGTACAATAATCAATGCTGATATAAATACAATTAATGCTGCAACAATATAGCGTAAATATTTTGAAAGATTGCTAATTAATCCTAGCACTAAATATCCTAATGTCTTGAGGTGTAGGTTTAATTCTAATGGCGGATGCTATAAGTTAAAAGGGGCAATATTTTAAAGAATTTCTAAAACCTTCTCTGGCGGTCGGCCTATTGCTGCCTTTTTCTTGTGAAGCAGTATTGGTCGCTCTAATAAGATTGGGTTTTTCGTCATGGCCTTAATCAGCTGGGTCTCATTGGCATTTTTTAAATCAAGTTCTTTGAAAATACTTTCTTTGGTTCGGCAAAATTCAATAATATTTAACCCGAGAGCTTTACTCAAGTCTTTGATTTCAGTTGCTGTTATGCCTTCTTCTAAATAGAGCTTAGTTTGAAACTTATACTTTTTCTTTTCAAGTATCTCTTTTGTTTGTCTTGATTTTGAGCAACGTGGGTTATGGTAAAAAATCATAAAAACTCCAATCCAAAACTTATGATAATAGTATGTTCTTCTAAAGTATGGTCAAGCCCATCAAAACGAACTTTTTCAACTAGCTTTCCACTTTTACTTACTTTTACATGATAGACCTTCCAGGCCTGAAGTCTGGTATAGTTTAATTCCAAAAATAATGGGTAATCTACGTTATCTTGTAAAAGACCAATGCCAAGCGTAGGGCCTTTGGCCTTATAAGTTAGTTTATGTTTGGCCGGATAATTTATATCTTCAGGATCAACGGTAATAAGGGCAATATGATAACCAGCTTGCAAATAAGTTTTCCAATTGAAAATTGTATAAGGTGTAATAAAGCGGATTATTGGGCCAATTGAAAAAGTTCTAAGTTTTAAATCCCCAATATAAGTATTTCCTGATTCACTTAAAACTGTATCTTCAAATTCAGCAGTAAAAATATTACCTGCAAGAATAAAATCCCAGTGATTAAAATGATACCCGTAACGGGTGGTAATGCCCCCACCTAAAGTTTTGTTTTCAGTTTGCTTGGACTTGAGTATTCCATGGCCCACACTTGCTCCAGCTTGCAAGTAGAAATGATTTTTAACAGCAAAACTATTAGTGGTGAAAATAACTAAGAATAAAAATAAAGTTATAAGTTTTTTCACTTAAAACTCCATCCTTAAATTAAGTCCGACTCGACTTGTTCTTGGATCAATATCAGGTGTAATGACAGTTTTTCCTTCAAAGAACCAAAGAAAACTAGAGGGGTTTAAAATATGGCCAATAAACCTCATGGCAAAATAATCTGAGTTTAAAAAATAAAGAGATGAGCGTTCAAAAACAAGACCTAGAAGAGATCCTAGTACTGGGGTTTGGTAGAGATCCTGTATGCTTGCAGGTTCTGTATAAATCTCAGCAAAAAACTCAAAAAGCAAACTTGAAACCGTGGTCATTTTAAAAGCATCAATTCTGCTATAACCATTGGCCCTATAATAAAGAAAAAGTTGAGAACCAGAGTAGGGATGAACGACCCAATTCCAAAAAGGTTCATCTTGATCAAAAACTAATTTTCCAAAATTATTTCTATAGTTTTTAAAAGAGCCATCTTCTTTAAACGTTGTGGGTTGCGTAATATAATAAAGCCCCCAGCTTACAGCATACATGCCACCAAGATGCCTTATGTTCTCATTTAAGGTATGCTCTCTGTCTTTATATTCATATTTGTACTTGCGAGCAAAACTTGTATGTGAAGAAAGAAGAAATAAGATTATAAATGAATAAAATATTCGCAACATGTAATATACGTTTTTATAAAGATTAAGATAGCTCATAGTACATTGAAAAAATTCATTTTATAACTAGTAAAAGGATAGAAATGAGTGATTTGAAAACAAAATTTGAAGACCATGTCAAAAACTTGCAAGACCAAATTAGTTTAGAGATGAAAAAATATGATAAAAATCTCATTTTAAAAGAAGATATTTGGGAGAGGTTGGATTTTAATGAATGTCCTGGTGGTGGTGGTAGAACAAGGGCCTTTTCTGGTAAAGTTTTTGAAAATGCAGGTGTAAATACCTCTACAGTATTTGGAGCAATCGATCCAAAATTTGGTGAAAAGCTTCTGGGAAAAAGTGATAAGATTTGGGCCACAGGGATATCACTTATTCTCCACCCGCTCAATCCTAGAGTTCCGACAGTTCATGCAAATTTTAGAATGATAGAAAATGGTGACAAGGTTTGGTTTGGTGGTGGAGTTGATTTAACACCTTATTATCCTAATACAGAAGACTTTGAATATTTTCATGGTGTTTGGAAAGAAACACTTTCTCCCTATGGAGTTTATGAAGAAATGAAAAAAAAATGTGATGAATATTTTATCAATCATCACAGAAAAAATGAGATGAGAGGTATTGGCG
>CAYGJN010000047.1:0-19252 GCA_964350135.1 uncultured Bacteriovoracaceae bacterium
TTCCATATTTTAAATCGGCCATCTTTAATATCATGAAGTTTTCCATCAACGTTTAGGGTAGGAGCAATATAAATATCTCTTGTGTTAATTAAGTTACGAACGTAGTCATCGTTTTCGTAATTTTCAAGAAGATACTGAATAAGTTTAAGAGGAATTTCTGTGGATAGGTGCTCTCTTGCATGATGAGATCCAACAAAGAAAATTCCAGGCGTAAAATAATCATTATATCGATTTTCAGGTTTCGTAATTCTAAAAAGAGGAATGTCTCTGCCTTCAAGAGTTTTTCCAAGTGTTGAGTATTCCACTAATTCAGGAAATCTTTCTTCTAATTGAGCAAGAGTTTCTAGTAGGTCGTCATAAGTATGGTAAGCAGCGTGATTATTTGGAAATTCATAATCTCTTAACCCTTTAACTTCTGGAGCTTTAGTATCCATACGATGTGAAGTAACAAGCTTATTTTTAAAAACTTTCTTCAGCATAATATAATCAAAGTCATTAACGACGGCATATACATCATCTTCAATAATTGAATCAATATGAATATACTTTGCTATCTCGGATCTTTCTTCAGCATTTTTGGCCTTAAGATGTACAAAGTGCATAGGCGATGAAAACGATCGGGCACTAACCGCAAAAATGAAAACAATAAATAGTAGAATTGACAGACGCATTGTTCCTCCCTGAATACAAAAAATCCTTTTCAACAAATCTTATCTGATAAAATTATTTCATTTCTCATGACGAAGCGTCAAATAAGAAGGTATCCTTATAAGCACTAAATAATAAAATCTTCTTACTTATAATTGAGGTAATAGATGACAGTTAAGCTCGGTTTTATTGGCGGCAGCGGAATTTATAATATTGAAGGCATTAACACTATTAAAGAAATAGAAGTTGAAACTCCGTTTGGTATACCAAGTTCAAAAGTACTACATGGTGAAGTTGATGGTTATGAATTTTACTTTTTACCAAGGCATGGTAGCGGGCATACAATACTTCCATCAGAGATAAATTATCGAGCAAATATTTTTGCAATGAAAAGTTTAGGAGTTGATACTCTTGTCTCTCTTTCAGCAGTAGGTTCTCTAAAAGAAGAAATATCTCCTAGGATGATTTTCTTACCTGATCAATTTATTGATTGGACTAAGGGTAAAAGGGAGAGAACGTTTTTTGGGGAAGGCATGGTAGGACATGTTTCAACAGCCTATCCCATTGAGAAAAGTCTACAGCAACGTATAAAACAGGCTTGCGAAAAACTTGAAATTAACCACGCGGCAGATGGTGCATATATATGCATTGAGGGACCACAGTTTTCAAGTAGAGCTGAGTCTGAGTTTTACAGAAGTATAGGAGCAAAAGTTATTGGTATGACTAATGTTCCTGAATCATATTTAGCAAAAGAAGCAGGAATGGCCTACGCAACAATTGCTCTAGTTACAGATTACGATTGTTGGAAAGAAGAACATTGCACAGTAGACGAAATCATGAAAGTTATGAGTGATAATTATAATACCGCTAAAAAGCTAATGCCAGAGCTTGTTAGAGAGCTTTCTGTTAATCCAATTGTGTTTACTCCGGAGAATAAATTTGCAGTTGTCACCGGAGAAAATGATCTAAATCAAAACCATAAAAAAGTACTCGAAGTACTATTGAGGTCACAATAGAATACAAAAAGCATTACTCTGTCTTTAAAAATGAGTGTATTAATTTTTTGACTGAAGATAATGATTTCAATTTTCCCATTGCTGATCTCACTTTTGGAGCTGGTGGGCATAGTACAGCCTTGGCCATGAATGATAAAAAAATAAAGGTTATTGGAGTTGATCAAGATAAAGAGGCATTTGAAAATGGCTTAACCACAATTAAAGAAGCCTCCCTTCAAGATCAGATTGAGCTTGTTAGATTAAGTTTTGGGGAATTTCCATCTTATTATCAAGATAAATTTCCTGAAAAAAAACTTTCAGGTGCACTTATGGATCTTGGAGTTTCTTCACATCATTTTGATAGTCCTGAAAGAGGATTTTCATTTCGCCATGAAGGACCTCTGGATATGAGAATGGATCAATCAAATAATGATTTGCCAACAGCTGAAGAAGTTTTAAATAGGTATAGCGAGCAGCAAATTGCAGACATTATATTTAAATATGGCGAAGAAAGATTGGGAAAAAAAATAGCAAGACATATTGTTGAGAGAAGAGATCAAGAAAGGCTAGAAACAACTAAACAATTAGAAAATATCGTCTATCACTGCTATCCTAAAAGAGACAGGTTTAAGAAAGCACATCCTGCTACAAGAACATTTCAGGCCTTACGGCTGTTTGTTAATCAAGAACTGGAAGTGCTTGAGAGTACTATGGAAGATATAGTTAACTTACTTGCACCAGGAAGTAAGTTTTGCATTATTAGCTTTCACTCTTTAGAGGATAGAATTGCTAAGCATCAGTTTAAGGATTTTGCACGAAGAGGTTTAGGTAGGATTGAAACAAAAAAACCGATTTTACCAAGTGCTAAAGAGTTGGAAGAAAATCCAAGATCAAGAAGTGCAAAGTTAAGAGTTTTTACTAAAAGTTAAGGAGAAAAATGAGGACTAGGCAAATACCACAGAGAAAAGGAATTATTAGAACTAGTATTAGTTCCTTTTTACAAAAAATTGTTTTTAGTTCTCAGGGCCTACCAATATTTTTAACTGCTGCCATTCTTGGCTTTCTTTTGGTTCTTTTTAGAATGAAAAGTGTTGAGCAGGATTATCAACTCAATGATATTAATAAAAACACAAAAAAAATTAGTTATGAGAATAAGGATTTAAAAGCGAAGAGAGCTAATAAGCTCTCAGTTCGAAATCTTAGAAAGATGGCAAATAAATATCAACTTAATAGACCCAAACAAAATCAAGTAATCGTTATTCCATAATATTATGAAAACATCTGATAAAGAAAAGAATAAGATCTATTTTACTTTTATAATTTTTATACTTTTCTTTATAATTATTATTGGCCGTGCCTTTTTCATACAAGTAATCAATAAACAAAAACTACTGTCTTATTCTAATGACCAGGTTTTAAGAACAGTAAAGGTCTTCCCTAACAGAGGGCGTATCCTAGATAGAAATGCAAATCCTTTAGCAATTAATATTTTAACTTATAATATTTTTGCACTTCCCAAACAGCTTGAGAACAAAAGTAAAACATTAAGACAGATTGAAAAGGTTGTACCAGAGCTTAGCTATTCTGAACTTAAGTCAAAATTAAGCGGACGTAAGAGATTCACCTGGCTTGCTAGAAAAATAAAGTTAAAAGATGATCAGGTTGAAAAAGTAAAATCACTAAAAGGTGTTTTTATTGAAAAAAGTTACAAGAGGTATTATCCAAACAATGAGTTGATGTCACAACTTGTTGGCTTTGTAGGGGTTGATAATGTAGGTCTATCAGGAATTGAATATCAGTTTGATAATACTCTTAAAGGTGAAGTTCAAGTTCGAAAATACATGAAAGATGCTAAGGGACGACCGATTAAATTTGAAAGTTACCACCATGAGCATCAGTCACAAGATATAACACTTTCAATAGATAAAGATGTTCAGGGCATTGCTGAAAAATATTTAAAAGAAGCCATTATTGAACATAAAGCCAGCATGGGTGGAGTTGGTGTGATGAACGCGCTCAATGGAGAAATATTAGCGTTGGCCAATTATCCAAACTTTGATCCAAATCATCTTAACAGATCAGATGCTCATGCAAGAAAACTCTCTTTTGTTAGTGATCCTTTTGAGCCTGGTTCTATTTTTAAGATCTTTACTATTTCTTCTGCTCTTGAAAATAGGATTATTACTCCTGATACAAATTATTTTTGTGAACATGGAAAGTTTCGTGTTGGAAACCATATTATTAAAGAATCAGACACTAAGAAAAAACATGAGTGGCTTTCAGTAGAGGATATTATAAAATATAGCTCTAATATAGGAACTACTAAAGTTGCTTTTGATTTAAGTTATCCATTACTAGATGAGACAATAAAGAAATTTGGTTTTGGTGAGAAAACCAACGTTGAATTGCCAGCAGAGTCCAGAGGTATATATTCTGATAACGAAAAAACTTCGGCGCTAAGATTAAGTAATTTAAGTTTTGGCCAAGGTGTTGCAACGACTGGCATTCAAATGTTGGCAGCTTATGCCGCGATCGCTAATGGTGGTGTTTATTACAGACCAACAGTTCTTCGAAATGACAATGAAGTAGAGGGAAAAAGAATTATCGCAAGTAATCTAGCTTCTCAATTACAAGATATGTTGTTGGGAGTTGTTGAGGAAGGAACAGCTCAGAATGTTAAAATTCCATATTTCAAAATTGCAGGAAAAACAGGAACAGCTCAAAAAGCAGACTCTTCAGGAAGATATACATCTTATATTGCAAACTTTGTTGGTTTTCCAATTAATGTTAAAAATAAATTTGTCGTCTTTGCCTATGTTGAAGACCCTAAAGGGGATTCATACTATGGAAGTGTTGTTGCAGCACCAATCGTTAAAAAAGTTATTGAGTATATGCTTTTTAGAAACAAAGAGTATCAAAACTTAGAAATTGCCAAAGTTGATGTCCAAAAAACCAGGATGGATCACGTAAAAGTTAGGCAAGCCTCAAAAAGAATTCTTGGCCCAAATCTGATTCCAAATTTTATTGGCCTCGATAAGAGATCTGCTTCAAAATTGGCAAAACAGTTGGGAATAAAGCTTAGGTATCAAGGAATGGGAGTTGTATATGATCAGTCTCCTACTGCAGGTGATCCCAAGCAAGAGGAACAAACGGTTAATTTAAGAGTGCGACCACCAAGATATGAATGAACGTGAGGTCTTGAGACTTTTAAACTCACTTAGACTTAAAAGCAATATTACTAAATCTTTTGATATTAAAAACCTTATTATTAACTTACAAAACGCGACAGTTTCAGATTTAGTTTTTTATAATTTAAATGATGATTCTAAAAGTATAGAGATATTTAAAGAACGTTATAAAAAATCGACTAAACCACTTCTTGTAATCCCAAAAGAGATTGAAGGCATTGAGTGCATAAGTGTAGAGAAAAAAGATTTTTTAAAAGCTCAAAAAATTTTAGCAGATAAGTTATACCCGTTAGATCTTTCAAGTAAAAAAATTGTTGGAGTTACTGGAACCAATGGCAAAACGACAACAGTATATCTTGCTATGCAAATAGCAAAGCAAAATGGACTTTCTTCTTTTTCTATTGGCTCCTTGGGAATTAATGATTCAGACAAGAAACTAGTTGATTTGAAGGGCATGACAACTCCTGCGTTTATAGATTTGCGAAAATATTTATATAAATACTTTAGTGAATATGATGTTTGCTTTATGGAAGTAAGTAGTCATGCTTTGAAGCAAGATAGACTTTATGGGATTAGCTTCGATGCTGGAGCTTGGACAAGTTTTAGCCAAGACCATCTAGATTTTCACCCAAGTATTGAAGACTATTTCAATAGCAAGCTACTTTTCCCAAAAAACCTTCTGAAAAAAAATGCAAGTTTCTTTGTACCGTCAGAACAGTTTGAGCTAAAGGAGAAACTTAAAAATATAGAGTTTAAAGAAACCACTGTTTTAAAGGACCGAAATATTAAAAACCTGCCAAGTTTTTTTAAGGTTCAGTATAATAAAGAAGATCTAGAGATTGCTCTAAATCTAGTCGAATCTATTTTGCCAATACAGTTAAGCGTTGATTTATCTAACCTCAAGACTCCTGAGGGGCGTTTTGAGATTTATAATATTAATAATAAAACAGCGATTATTGATTCAGCACACACACCTGATGCCTTTGAAAATATTTTAAGTGCAATAAGTGAAACCTATCCAAATCAAAAACGGTTTATTCTTTTTGGATGTGGAGGAGATAGAGATTCATCTAAAAGGTCTCAAATGGGAAAAATTGCAAGTAAGTTTGCTGATACATTAATTATTACATCTGATAATCCTCGTTATGAAGATCCGCAACAGATCATTGATCATATACTCGATGGTGTGGAAGGTCCTTCAAAAGTATTCTTGGAACGTGATCAAGCTGTTTCCTGGGCAGTTAATAATATGAAAGAAAGTGATTTGCTAATTCTTTTAGGGAAAGGGCCTGAAAATTATATTCTAATGGGTGATAATAAAATCGAATATAGTGATTTAAATTGCTTTATAAAACACGCGAATAATAATGATTAAAAAATCTACTTTATTAAAATTAGTTAATACAGAAATCAATTTCCCCAAAGATCTTTTTAATATATCAACAGATACAAGAAAGATTAAAAAAGATGATTTGTTCATAGCTCTTGATGGAGAGAATTTTCAAGGTATAAATTTTTGCAAACAAGCTCTTGAAAAAGGAGCGATTGGTTTTGTTTATAATGCAAATCCTGAAAATGATATGCTTGCAAAAAAGATTATTAGCAAATTTCCCAAAAAGAGGATTATACCTACTAATTGCACCCTAAGCTTTTTACAAAAATTGGCCAATTTGCACAGAAGAGATTGGGGTAAGTTCATTATAGGGATTACTGGATCAAATGGTAAAACCACAACTAAAGAAATGCTTCATCATCTTTTGCAATCTCACTATAAAGACAAGATTATTGCAACAAAAGGTAATTTGAATAACTTCATAGGCGTTCCTCTATCACTTCTTGAAATAGATACACATCATGATATTGCAATTATTGAGATGGGAACGAGCTTAAAAGGGGAGATTAAGCTTCTTTGCGATATTGCTGAACCTTCCGCTGGTATTATTACTAATATTGGTAAGGCTCATATTGAGTTTCTCGAATCCGAAGAAGGTATCTTTGATGAGAAGAGAGCTCTTTATGATTCATTAGATGAAAACTCACTTTTTGTTATTAATAAAGACGATAAGTTTCTTTCGAAACTAGAACTTAAAGAGAATATGGTAAGCTTTTCATTCAAAGATGGGGCTGATTATAAACTTTCAAAAATCCCACAAGGTTTCAAGGTAAACGATTGGATAATTGAAAACTCTCATATACTTGGTATTCATAACCAAATTAATTTAGCAGCAGCCTTGATACTATCTTACAAAGTAGCTCCAGCAAGTATTGATCTCTTTATTCAGTCGGCAAAAGATTTTATACCCAGAGAAAATCGTTCTAGTTGGATTGAATACAATGGTGCTCGAGTTTTTCTTGATGCATACAACGCTAACCCCAGTTCTATGGAAGCATCTTTAAGAGCATTTGCAGAAAGCTCTGATATATCAAAGGCCTTATTTGTCTTGGGGGATATGAATGAACTGGGCCCAAGTACTGCTCATGAACATGAAAATATCGCCTCATTGATTTCAAACCTTGGTGGCGAGAATGCTTATTTTATAGGTCAATATTCTCAATTCTACGAGAAGGGTTTTAAAGGAAGGTCTCAATCTTTTGCAAATGTAGAAGAACTTGCAAACAGCCTTGGTGCATCTTGGATAAAAGAATCAAAATTAGTCTTTATCAAGGGTAGTCGTTCTTTACAATTAGAGTCATTAATCGATATAAGTTAGGATCAAACAGTTTTTGGTTTAAAGAATGCTCTATCACTTTTTGTATCCTCTGAGTTCAGATGTTTCGCTTTTTAACGTGTTTCGCTATATCACGGTGCGTTCGTTTCTTGCCTTTGCAGTAAGCCTGGTTATCTCAGTTATTGTTGGGAAGAAGTTTATTGCCTTCATGAAAAAAAAGCAATTTGGGCAAATCATTAGAGATGATGGCCCGGAAAGTCATTTTAAGAAGAAAGGTACGCCGACTTTTGGAGGTGTCTTTATCTTTATGAGCATTATGGGAGGACTTCTGATTTGTGGCAATTTTAGTGCGCCACCATTAGTAATCTCACTTATTGTTATGGTTTCTTTTTTTATTTTGGGTGGAATTGATGATTATCTAAAAGTTTTAAAAAAGAATTCAGATGGCATCTCTGCTAGGGCTAAGCTTTTTTGGCAGTTTTTAACTTCTGCAATTGCTCTTTATCTAATTATTGAATTAAAACTCGTAGACACCATGCTGTATATTCCTTTTTATAAAGGTGCCGTTATTGATTTGGGGTATTTTTATATTCTTTTTGGATCAATTGTTATTGTAGGCTCAAGTAACGCAGTTAATCTAACTGATGGTCTAGATGGTTTGGCCATTGGCCCAATAATAACAAGTAGCGCAAGCCTTGGGATTATTGCTTACCTTACGGGACATATCGAATTTTCAGAATATTTATATATTCCCTATTTTCATAATATTGGTGAACTTGCTGTTCTTATGGCTGCAATAATTGGGGCAGGGCTTGGCTTTTTATGGTATAACTCGTACCCAGCTCAGATATTTATGGGTGATGTTGGATCTCTCTCTCTTGGAGGAGTTCTAGGAATTGTTGCAGTTTTAACAAAAAGTGAGATTCTTTTTGTGATTATTGGTGGGATTTTTGTCATCGAAGCAATAAGTGTCATCGTTCAGGTGGGTTCTTATAAAATGACTAAGAAACGACCTTTTCGAATGGCTCCAATTCATCATCACTTTGAATTAAAGGGATGGCCGGAACCAAAAGTGATTGTAAGGTTTTGGATTATCAGTATACTGCTCTCGCTTTTTGCAATTGCAACACTGAAACTAAGGTAATTAGAGGTAGCAAGAATGGATAGATTTAAAGGTAAAAGAATATTAATTGTTGGTGTAGGAAAGACAGGTTTTTGTCTTATCAATTTCTTTAATGGACTTGAGTGTAATATTCGAGTAACTGATATTAAGCCTATCTTTGATCTTAATAAAGCTGTAAAGAAATTAAAAAAGATCAAACCAGCTGTGGATATGACTTTTGGTGAGCATAAAGACTCGGACTTTTTAGAAGCAGATGTTGTTGTCTATAGTTCAAGTATCTCTCCTGATATGCCTCAACTTCAACTTGCCCGTGAGCATGGTAAGCAAGTTTATAGTGAGTTTGCTCTTGCTAATCGTCTTTGTAAAAAACCTATAATTGCAGTTTGTGGCTCAAGTGGAAGAAGCACTGTCGCCCATATGATTGGGTATGCTCTTAAGCTTGAAGGAAAGAATACTTTTGTAACGGGTACTCCTGAAAATCCATTTATTAATCTTTATAAGCAACCAAATTATGAAGAAATGGACTATGTGATTGTTGAGGCATCAGCTCTTCAACTTCAAAACTTAGATGATTTTCATCCGGTACTTGTTGTTTATACAAATATTGGTGAAAAATATCCTGAAAACCGTTTTAAAACTTACGGTGATTATTTAGAGACTAAGCTTTCAGCAACGAAACATTTAAATGCGGATGATTTTTTAATTGTGAATTTTGACAAGCTTGCTAACCATACATTTTTTAGAAACCAAACAGCGCAGACCTATTGGTACTCTAGAAAATCCTTCGCTAAAATGGGCGTGATCAGTGAGATTCAAGGTACTCATTTTCATGAGAAGAGAATTCACTCAAATATTCATTTTCATTCAGAGTTTAGAGTTAATGAAATGAGAATTGTCGGCGAGAAAAGTAGAGAAAACTTACTAGGTGCAATTACTGCTTGTAAGGCCTTAAAAGTTAGTGATGACTCTATTCAAGAAACAATTAAAAAGTTTCCAGGGATTCCACATAAGCTTGAGTACGTTTTTGAAAAAAATGGTGTTCGTTTTTATAATGACTCCAAGACTGAAGATATGGGTGAGATGATTGAGTCTGTTAAGGCCTATAAAAACCAGGTTATTCTTATTGCTGGTGGCAAGGACACAGAGATTGATTATGAACCATATATCGACAAGTTGCCTGAAAACATTCGCGTAATGGTACTAGTTGGTGAGTGTAAAGAACGTCTTAATCGTGCGATTGGCAGTGTAACTCAAACCTACCTAGTAGGATCTTTTGAGGAATCTATCCTTATTGCTTATCAAAAATCTAGAACTGGTGATGTGATTCTTCTATCTCCAGGAAACCCAAGTACTGATATTTTCAGGGATTTTGAAGAGCGTGGGAATTACTATAAGAAACTTATTTATCAACTGTAAATAAGTAATACCCTCTTGAACCAAATTCACGGCAGTGTATAAAACCCTTTATTATGGAGGTTTTTATGCGATTATTGGCACTAGTAATTTTTAGTCTATCTTTGTCTGTTTTTGCTAGTAATCCTTTTAAGGTTTATTGCCATAGCTATGACTCCACTGAGGAAAATTGGCATTCTCGCACTGGTAAAGATAAAGACCATAAAAGACCAAGCGAAAAATTTTCGAAAAGTAAAAAAAGTGATTCTTTTGAATACGCTGAGATCCAATTAAATAGTCTTTTTACGGTTGTTGCTCATCTTGAGCCTAATAATCAATCACCAGAAAAATTAGTAATGAAGATCATGCCTGTAGGAGAAAAAATTCCTCTTATGACGAGCTCTATTCCACTGGTTTATCAAATGTCATCAGGTGGAAGATCTTTAACAAATGAAGAAAGCTATCCAACTTTTAGTTTCCAAGATCAACATACGATTAAATGTAAAATTACAAACCAATTTGCCGTGATCGACGGAGAGTAAAATGAAAATTTTAATAGCTCTTCTCATTTCTCTTAGTAGTTTTGCACAAACTCAGTCTGTTTATGGTGTTGAGGTTAAAAGAGTTTATACAACATTTACTATCGAAGACACTGAAACCAATATACCTGCAAAAAACTATGCCGGTATGGAAGCTAAGTTTGTCTTTTTCGACTATGATTCTAACGGACGACCAGAGGTTGGCTTTGTTATAGAAAATGGTGATGTAATTTCTATTAATGAAACTCAGTTTAAAATTGATGTATCTTTATTTGATAGGAAGGTTGTTTTTCAAGACACCTTAAACCCAGGCCTAGTCTTTGCTTTTCCAATTGCCCCAGGTGGTTTGAATGTATTTGAGCAAAGGTCAGTTACTCCAGAGTTTAAGAATGCCTATGTTTTAAAAGCAACAGCTATTGAGAAAAGATGCAAGCCAAGTTATTTTCATTGTCTTCCTTTTATTAGAGTGATGACTGATGAATCTGTTTCTAAAGGATGGACTGGAATTGGCTTTCATATAAAGCAAAACCCGCAGCTCAAAAGAACCTTTGATTCTCATGGTTGTATTCGACTAAGTGAAGAAGATCTTTTTGCTTTTGATAGAATACTTCGTTATGGAAGGCATAGGAGTCTAAAATTAGATTTTCATAAAATGCATAGACCTGATATCGATATTACGGCCGTTCCATTGGTTCGAAATTTTTATCAAAAAGAAAAAGATTTTGGCGGTGGTGAAACTCGTCGTGGTAAAAGTGGTCTTGTGATTTTTAGTAAAATCAGCTCCGCTCCTCCATGGGAGAAGTTAGCGGGCGTGGGTGCTTCACAAAGACTTCTAAACTTTATCAAAAGAATCAAGTAAAACTTTGTAGAGTAACATTAGATATGTGATATCATAGTGTTATGCAAAGTTTTTTAGTAGAAAGATCTCGTCAATCCCTCATGATCATAGTTGGAGTTCTAACTGTTATTGGTCTCATTATGGTTTTTTCATCAAGCTATATCTACTCCCGTGAGGTATTTCTTGATTCAGCACTGTTTTTTAAAAAACAAATCTTTTTTTGCTTTATTGGCGTTGCTGGAGCTTATTTTATTCAGCGAGTGCCTTTTGAAACATGGTCAAAATACTCTTTCCATTTATTAGTTGCACTAACTTTGGTGACTCTTTGTGTTTTCATCCCTGGTCTTGGTATTGAGATGAAAGGTTCAAATAGGTGGTTAAACCTTGGGATTACAAGAATTCAGCCAGCAGAGTTTTTAAAGCTTTCCTTGCTGTTAGCTTCAGCTTTTTATTTTAATAAGTTTCATACCTTTGATAAGCAAGAGAGAATTATAAAAGGCGCTATTCTTGGGCTTCCTCTTCTTATTGTTTTATGTCAGCCCGATTTTGGAGCATTTTTTATCTGTTTGATGATAATTTTGTTCTGTTGCTTTTTAAGCCCATTTCCCCGTAAGTATTTTTATGGAGCTATTCTTACTTCCCTTAGTGCAATTCCAGTAATTATTTTATTAGAGCCTTATAGAGTCCAAAGATTATTAACTTATCTAGACCCTTGGAAAGACCCAAGGAAGGCTGGTTTTCAGATTATTCAGTCATTTTTGGCCTTTGCAAATGGTTCGCTATTTGGAAAAGGGATTGGAAACTCTAACGAAAAATTATTCTATCTACCTGAAGCTCATAATGACTTTATTTTTAGTGTGATAGGTGAAGAACTAGGTTTTGTTGGAGTATTGCTTATTGTATTTCTTTTTATCGGGTTTGTTTATTTTGGCCTTAGGGCATCATTACATATGAGAAAGAGGCATCATTTTACAATCGTTGCGGCTGTTACTTTTGCTATTTCTCTGCAGGCAATATTGAATATGGGAGTTGTTTTAGGAGTTCTTCCAACCAAAGGGTTAAATCTACCATTTGTTAGTTATGGGGGATCGTCTTTGATTGTTAATTTTTTGGCCTTTGGAATATTGCTCTCAGCTCTTAAATCTAGCGAGAAGGAGAGCGTTCAGCATCATTCTCAATCTCAACATAATTATACTTATAGAAGTTTAGGCTAGATTATGTCTAAAGTATCTTATGCATTTTTGGCAGCTGGCGGTACTGGTGGTCATATAAATGCAGCTCTAAGCCTCGGAAATAATCTAGAAAAAAGAGGAATCCAGGTTACTTATCTTAGTGGCAAAAGACATCTTGATTATAAACTTTATAAAGACAAGAATGTTTTGCATTTAAATGCAAGGCCACTTTTAGGAAGAAATTCACTAGGACTAGCGATTTCGCTATTGCTTAATTTTATTGTCTTTCTTCAATCAATCTTTCTTTTTCTTAAAAAAAGACCTGTCTTTGTTTTTGGTGCCGGAGGTTATATTTGCGGCCCAACACTCTTATCTGCAAAGTTATTAGGGATACCTGTTTTTATTTTAGAACAAAACTCAGTTATGGGGCTTACTAATAAATTACTTTCAAAAATATCAGATATAGTTTTTTTAAATTTTGATAAAACAATTGGATGCCCAGAAAATATGGTTACTAAGGTCTATGGTAATCCTGTTAGTCATAAGTTTATAGAAACTAACTGGCATAAAATTCAGTCTAATCCCTTTCGGGTTTTAGTTTTTGGAGGCTCTCTTGGGGCTCTTGAAATTAATAATATGATTAAAAAATTATTAGAGCATTATGATTTGGACTTTCCTATTCAAATCACTCACCAAGTGGGAAAGGGCAAGGCCGTTGATATTCAAAATGGCCATCAAGTGACTTATACACAGTTGGAATATATTGATGATATGGCAAAAGAAATTTATGACTCAGACTTAGTTATTTGTAGAGGTGGTGCTTCAAGCATAACGGAGCTTATGATTGCAAAAAGAGCCTGTATTATTATTCCTCTTACACTTCACAGGGATCAACACCAGGTTCATAATGCAAAGGCTTTAGAGCAAAAAGTAGGGTCTCCAGTTCATATTGAAAATATAGTTGATTTGATAGATGAAAATTGTGAAAAACTTAAAAAAATAATTCAAAATGAGTACCTAAGAGATAAATCTAATGATAAAGATTGGCATAATATTAAGCACAAGAATCCATCGGATTTGATTATCGGAGAGATACTCTCTTATGTTTCGAAGTAAAGAAAAAACCAAAATACATTTTATTGGCATAGGTGGTATTGGAATGAGCGGTATTGCTGAAATACTTGCTCGCATGGGTTATGGCGTACAAGGGTCTGACTTAAAGAAAAATCCAATCACTGACAAGCTTGAAGCTCTTGGAGTCAATATTATTGAAGGGCATAAGGAAGAAAATATTAACGATCAGGTGACTGTTATCGTTTATAGCTCTGCAATTAGTCCTGATAATCCAGAGCGTGTAAAAGGAAGAGAGCTTAATATTCCAGAGATTAGAAGAGCTGAAATGCTTGCTGAGCTTATGAGGTTAAAGTATGGGATTGCCGTTGCTGGTACTCATGGAAAAACAACAACAAGCTCTATTCTGGCAACAGTCCTGCACGAGGTGGGAATCAACCCAACACATATCATTGGTGGAGTGGTTGAAAACTTAGGTGGTAATGCAAAACTTGGGAAGAGTGATTTTTTATTGGCCGAAGCAGATGAGTCTGATGGCTCTTTTTTATTACTCAATCCAGTGCTCTCTGTTATTACAAATATTGATAACGATCATCTAGATTTTTATAAAGAAGAAAGTAAAATTTATGATGCATTCTTGGAATTTAGTAATAAAGTCCCTTTTTACGGATTTAATATTTTAAACTCACACGATATTAAAATTCAAAAATTGATAGAACAAAGTAATCGTCCTTATTTAAGTTTCGGCCTAGAAAACAATGCTGATTATTGTGCAAAAAATATAAAGCAGGACTCTTTGGGATCGCGGTTTGAGCTTTTTGTAAAAGAAGTAAAAAGGGCTGATGTTAAACTAAACCTACCTGGAGATCATAATATTTTAAATAGTCTTGGTGCCATTGCAGTTGCTCATCAAATATCTGACGATATAGAGGGAATTTGTAGGGCAGTTGAAAAATTTAATGGCGTTGGAAGAAGATTTGAAAAGCTTTATGATCAAAATAATTTTTTGGTCGTTGATGATTATGCTCATCACCCTACAGAAGTAAAAGCCACTTTAAAAGCCGCCAAGGCCCTTAACAAAGAACTAGTTGTCATATTTGAACCTCACCGATTCAGTAGAACAAAAGATTGTTGGGACCAATTTGTTGACTCTTTTAAGGATTGTCCAAATTTATACATATTACCAATCTATGCAGCTAGTGAAGCTCCTATCAAAGGGATAGACTCCAAAGAATTTACAAAGGCGATTAATGGTTCTTCTTATTTAAACTCATGGGAAGAAGCCGAAGATCTTCTTGGCGGTCTTAAAGAAAAAGATGTTATTGTGCTAACACTTGGGGCAGGTGCAATTGGACGAAATATTAGAAACTGGGTTTTAAAAATATAATGAGTATTCTAAAAATAGTTAGACACCTTAAAGATGCCGAACTGTTAGAAGGGATAGATCTTTCAAAGTATTCAACAATTAAATTAAAGGCAAAGGGTAATATAATTATTGTTAAGTCCCTTCAGACCCTTAAAGATTTACTTCCTCTTTTAAGTAAAAATAAAATAAATTATAGAGTACTTGGTATTGGGGCTAATCAAGTTTTGAGCGGTGGGTCTGATCTTTATTATCTAAAACTTAAGTTTGATTTTGATCAAAAATATCTTGAGAACATCCAGGAAGAATATACCCTTCCAGCTTCAGTGCCTCTTTCTCTATTAACAAACCATGCAAAACAGTTCTCTTTAAAGAAATGGGATCTTATGACAGGTATACCTGCAACTCTTGGTGGTGCTGTTTTTATGAATGCAGGGATCAGCCAGGGTGATATTTCTGAAATAGTTTCTAAGGTAAAGATTGTAAAAATAGACGGTAGTTTAAAAGAAGTATCAATAGATGATAGTAGTTTTTCCTATAGAAAAAATCATTTTATAGAACCTGGGGAAGTTATTTTTGAAGTAGTTCTTAAAAATTTAGGCACACAAAGTGATATTAAGTCACAAATTGAAACTTATATAAGAAATAGAGATCAAACTCAGCCATGGAAACAGAAAACTTGTGGATGTGTCTTTAAGAATTATTCAAAAACTTGCAGAGCAGGGCAATATATAGATATACTAGGACTGAAGGGTTTAACTTATAAAGGACTAAAAATTAGCAATCTTCATGGAAATTTCTTTGTGAACTTTGGAGAAGCAAAGACTGAGGACTTTATCTATTTCGTGAAGCTTATTCAAGAGGAGCTCTACCTACAATATGGAATTAAGTTTGAGCTAGAAGTGCAATTAGCATGAAACTAAAAAATAAAATCCTAATTACAATCTTTATCTTTAGCGTAATCAACGTTTCGGCTACAATTGGCTTTAATAACCAATCAATTAATTACAAAACTTATTTTGGAAAATGCCCTTCTCGAGTTGCAGGAAAGCTTACTTTAAACTTGGTGAAAACATTTGAAAAAACGAAGTCACTTAAATCATTAAAAGATAAAATTATTGAAGAAAAGTTGGATGAGAAGCATTTCCTTTCTAAGTACAATATTTCTTATAATCCGCTTACAAAACTTTTAAAATTTTCCTACGATTGCCCAAACCCTTTAATGAAAGTACAGATCTATAAAGAGAATGAAATCGAGTCATATAGTGCAATTCTTGTGGATAATGGTCAATTATTCGATCCAAATTATGAAATCTTGTTAAGATCTGATAAAAAATTAAAAACCGACCTTCCTTCTTTAGCTCTTCCTGTAGGACGTATAAACGAAGACCTTCAGCAAACAATTACTAAACTAGTAAATTCTATGTCTGAAAACCTGAAAGGAATGCTTTCTGAGGTTATTGTAAATGAGGATAATGAGCTAACTGTTATCTTATCCCTACGAAGCCGCCCATCATCCGCCTTTTTTGGTCAAGAAAGCTGGAGTGAAAAAGTCTACAAATTAGAAAAAATTATTGCCGAGATGAAAGAACGCAAACGTTATCCTAGTATTATAAATCTTTCTGATTCTAAGAAAGTAGTTGTCAAGTTCTCAGATAAATTCTAGCATTTTAGTATCATGCCCAAACTGTAGGGTATGAGAATGGAATGAATCTGTTCAGCAGGAGAAGGGACTCTCATGACAGCAGACAAAAGTATCATCGTCGGATTAGATGCAGGAACCACAAAAGTCTGTACGATAGTTGCTACAAAATCTAGTAGTGGCGAACTCGAAATCATTGGTGTTGGATCGCATCCAAGTCAAGGCCTTAAAAAAGGTTCCGTTGTTAATATTGATAAAACAATTAAATCAATTCACGCTTCAATTGAAGAAGCTAGGTTAATGGCCGGCGTAAATTTTAATAAAGTAACTATTGGGATTGCTGGAAACCATATCTATAGTTTTAATAGTTCTGGTGTTGTTGCTATAAAAAATAATGAAGTTTCTCGTGACGATATAGAGCGTGTAATTGAAGCGGCCAAAGCGGTTGTTATTCCTTCAGACCGAGAAATTATTCATGTTATTCCCCAAGAGTTCAAAGTTGATAATATTGGAGACATTAAAGATCCAATTGGAATGTGTGGTGTAAGACTTGAGGTAAGTGTTCATATCGTTACTGGCCAAATTAGTCTTATTCAAAATTTAGTTAAATGTGTTGAGCATGCAGGGGTTCGAGTTGAAAATATTATTCTTCAGCCAATCGCTTCATCAGAATCAGTACTTAGTTTAGAAGAGAAAGAGCTAGGTGTTATATTAGTTGATATTGGTGGTGGAACAACTGATATAGCTATATGGAAAGAGGGTAGCTTGATCCATTCACAGATAATTCCTATTGGTGGAAGTCATTTCACTAATGATCTTGCCGTAGCTTTGAAAATTCCTCATACAGAAGCGGAAAGAGTTAAAGTTAATCATGGAAGTGTATTAGCTGAATCTTTAAACCAATCAGCACAAATATCTGTACAAGGTTTATCTGGAACAAAGACTAGAGAGATTAAACTTAGCCAGGTCGCAGATGTTCTTGGTGCCAGAGCAGAAGAGTTATTCGATATAATTAAAGATATTGTTAAAGAAAGAAATCTTGAAGATGAAATAACAGGTGGTTTTGTAATTACTGGTGGAGGCGCTTTAATCAAGGGTATGCCAGAGTTAGCAGAATATGTTTTAGAGAGATCAGCAAAAAGAGGGTTTCCTCAGCCTTTTGGTGGGATGACAAATCTCATGCAAAATCCTCAATTTTCTACAGTCCTAGGTCTTTTAATAGAGTCGGCTCGCAGAGATGGAGGAGAAACTTATCTTCCTCATAATAGTGAGCATACAGATATTATAAGCAAGCTTGGTGACTCTCTTAAGAGCGTGTTCAAGGATATTTTTTAAAGGAGAATGAATATGTTTGAAATTTCAAAAGACGAAGAAATGGGTAATGCCAAAATCAGAGTCATCGGTATCGGTGGCGGTGGTTGTAATGCAGTTAATACCATGATTAAAGCAGGACTTTCAGGAGTTGAGTATATAGTAGCAAATACTGATGCTCAGGCTCTTAATGCTAGCTTAGCCCCAACTAAAATACAGCTTGGTGCCGAAATTACTAAAGGCCTTGGTGCAGGTGCAAATCCTGAGGTTGGTCGTAAGGCTGCACTTGAAGAGTATGAAAAGTTAACTGAAATTCTTGAAGGCGCAGATATGGTTTTTGTTACTGCCGGTATGGGTGGTGGAACAGGAACAGGTGCAGCACCTGTTATTGCCAAACTTGCAAGAGAGCTCGGAGCTTTAACTGTTGGTGTTGTTACAAAGCCTTTTATTTTTGAAGGTAAGAGAAGAATGAAACAAGCAAAATCAGGGATAGAGTCTTTAGAAGAATGCGTAGACTCACTTATCACAATTCCAAATCAGAAACTTCTGACTTTGGCAGGTGAAAGCTTATCTTTAATTGATACATTCAAAAGAGCTGATGAAGTTCTTTTGAACGCAGTTCAAGGTATCTCTGATTTAATTAATAATACAGGTCTTATAAATGCTGACTTTGCTGATGTGAGCACTGTTATGGCCAACAAAGGCATGGCCCTTATGGGTACAGGGATTTGCTCTGGTCAAGATCGTGCAATTAAAGCTGCAAATGAAGCGATTAGTTCTCCACTACTTGAAGACATTACAATTGATGGCGCAACTGGAATTATTGTTAATATTACTGGCGATGAATCACTTACAACTTATGAAGCCAATGAAGCAATGACTCTTATAATGGAAGCTGCAGATGAAGATGCTGAAATTATTTTTGGAACTGTTATTGATGAATCCATGACTGATGCAGTTAAGATTACTGTCATTGCAACAGGACTTGGAGATTTAGCACCTAGAGTTCAGCCAGTAAGAAGAGAAGAAATGATAAGTGATCTTACTAACGAGACTGTTGAAAGACAAAACTCACTTGAGCAAGTAAGAACTTTGGATGAAGAAATTTCTTCAAGTGTTCAATTTGAAGAAGTTGAAGAAAAAGTGGAAAGAAGCTTTGAAGAGCCAAGAGATGTTCCAAGAGAAATTACTAGAGAAATGAATCGTGAAACAACTTCAAACCTTGCTTCTAGCATCAAGCAAGCAGCAATGAAGTACGAAGAAGCAAAAGAAGAAAGGTCTGAGCAGAGAGAACCTTCAAT
>CAYGJN010000048.1:0-7604 GCA_964350135.1 uncultured Bacteriovoracaceae bacterium
TCCAAATCCTGAATTTAACAGACTAAGCAAACTCTTAAGAGTTTTAGTAAAAGATAGCGATAAGGCAGGTATTTCAAACCTAGAAAAAGCCTTAGAAAGAGTTCTTATAAAGGACTTTGACTCATTAGATGAATTTATCGACCAAATTTTTAAACTCTTCAAATTTAATAAGAAAAAGAACTTAGGCCTTAACTAGCATCTATGGCCTATCTTTCATATTTTCTCCTTTAACTCTATAATATTGTTAGACTTACATTATTTAGGAGATCAAATGAATCAAGAACTTAGGGACAAAGTTCAATCAACACTTAATCAGGCCAAAAGTGTTATTTTTGGACAAGATGAATTATTGGAAGCAATAGTTGCGGCCTTGGTTTGTGATGGACATGTACTTGTTGAAGGATTACCTGGTCTTGGTAAGACAATGAGTATTAGAACAATTTGCAGACTTTGCGATCTTCATTTTAAAAGAATTCAATTCACTCCCGACTTACTACCTTCAGACTTGGTTGGAACGATGGTTTACAACCAAGCTAAAGAAGAGTTTACAACAAAGTATGGCCCTATCTTTACTCAGCTCTTACTTGCTGATGAAATAAATAGGTCTCCTGCAAAAGTTCAATCTGCATTACTTGAAGCTATGGCGGAAAAACAAGTAACGATTGGTGAGGAAACTCATAAGTTAACAAGACCGTTTGTTGTTCTAGCAACACAAAATCCAATAGAGCAAGAAGGAACTTATCCATTGCCTGAAGCTCAGATGGATAGATTCATGATGAAAGTAACAGTAGGCTATCCAGATTTAGAATCCGAAAAAAATATTTTAGATTTATCCCGTAGCCCCTTAGGAGATCTGAATGCCATATTAACAACTGATGATATAATTGAGATTCAAGAAGAAATTGAGAAAATATATGTTGATGATAAAATCAAAGATTATATTGTCCAGATAGTAAATGCTACAAGACCAGGAACACCATATTTCTTAAAGGAATTCGATGGAGCAGTATTAGCAGGTGCTTCGCCAAGAGCAAGTATATGGCTATATCGACTATCAAAATTTAAAGCTTTCATGGATGGTAAAGAATTCGTAACTCCTGAACATCTAATATCTATTGTTCAAGATGTTTTAGGGCATAGAATAATTTTATCTTATGAAGCAATTATCGATAAAATTAGTGGTAGAGATATAGCACTAAAAGTTGCGAATACTTTAGTTTAGAGGGGCTATGGATCTTAAGGCCGTTGAAGAAGTTGTCGCCAGTATACAGGGACAGTTATTTAGAAATTCAAATTCATATTCTATTGGAATGTTGAAATCTCATTTCAAGGGATCTGGTCTTCAGTTTAAAGAGCATCAAGTTTATTGTCACGGTGATGATGTACGCTTTATTGATTGGAAATTACTTGCTCGTACAAATACTCCCTATGTGAAAACCTTTGAAGAAGAGAGGAATGTAGACATAGTCGTTGTTTTAGACCTCTCGCTTTCGATGTTTATGGGTTTTAACAATGTAAGCAAATTACAAGTAGCGATAAATATAACAAGTCTCTTATGTTTATTAGCAAAAGAGACAAATGATTATGTTCAGATTCTTCTTATTGGTGAGAGTGAAAAAATTCTACCAAAAGAGAATGGAAAAAAAGCAATAGTTCAACTTATAAGTGAGCTTAGGAAGCTCAACATACTTAACCCAGACGGTAGTATTAATCTATCTTATAGACCAAAAGAAAAGAGAGCACTTGCTAAAAATTCTAGTTCAATAGGACGATTCTTGGCTACGAAAAAAGAAGTTGTTTTATTATCTGATATGAATAACCTAGTTCCTGCTGCTGACTTAGTACAGTTTTCTAAGAGAAAAAATATGCATTGTTTTAAAATCAATGGTCCACTTGATAGAAGCCAGACTGAAAACTATGCTGTTTTTGGATTTAACTCTCAGGACTTATCTAATTTAAAAGGGCAGACTTTTAGTATTACATCTCATAAGGAAAAAGGCTTTAAAGATAGTGGAGCAAGAATCAAAAATTTAGATATAGAGGGAAGATATCTTGAGGACTTTGTTAAAGAATTAGTATGAGAATAATAGTTTTTGTCTTTTTATTTTGTTTAATGCCTGTTGGCCAAGCGCTAACCGTTAAAATATTGAATAAAAACAAAACAAAAATAGAAAGTTTCACTGCAGGAGACTACCTCAATGTTTATATTGAAATACATCCAAGGTCTGAAATTGGTAATATAGAAAATCTTACTAAACAATTAGAAGAAAAAAAGCTTGGACCCTTTAAGATTGTTAAAATTTCAGATCTTAAGGCTTCAGAAAACAACGCAGAAGTTATTCTCATCGATAGTGAACTAGCGCTTACTGAAGCTTTGCCCGCAGAGCAGTTAGGTATACGTATAAATGGTAATTTTATTCCATTTGATTTTGAAAACCTTGAGTATATTTATAAAGATCTGAAACCAAATTTAGTAATATTTGATCAGGCTGTTAATAAGCAATATAAGAAACAATACTGGTTGATTTTAATAATTAGTTTAATAGTAATGGCATTAGTATTTGCATTAGTAAAAATCCTTAGATCCAGAAAAGCAAAAGTTAACCCTGAATTAGATTATAATAAAGCCTTTGAGCTTTTGCATAATTGTCGAACACGCCAAGATCTTGAATTACTTTATAAAGAAAAAGATGTTTGGGCCGGATTTGTTAATAAGAGAGTTGTCAAAGAATACTTTGCAGTTCTCAATAAGCATCAATATAAGCCTGAATGGAAAGAGTCAGACCTAGCAGAAGTATTAGAATCTTATCAAAAAATTGAGATGAATAATAATGATCTATGAGTATCGATATCCAATTCTGTCAATTTTAGGAATCATTGCATTTTTGCTTTGGACAATTGAGTATTTTAAAATTTTAAAAAAACCACAAATATTTATACCTGAAAACCTAGCTGCTAAAAAAATTGGCAACTCAAAGCTCAGATTAACAATTTTTGGTGTAGGTGCAATTGCTTGGATTTTGATAAGCTTTTCTCTCGCAGGGCCAAGGGTTCCAAGAGAGTTATCAGATAGCTCTGTCAAAGTGAACGATATATTTTTTGCAGTTGATGTATCAAGGTCTATGTTGGCCGAAGATTTCACACCTAATAGGTTAGAAGTTGCAAAACAAAAAATTCTAGATTTTATAAAGTTAAGACCAACAGACAGGATCGGAGTTATTATTTTTGCACGAGAGGTTTTTACTTTAATGCCTCTTACGACCGATCTTTCATTAATTGAGCAAACAATTAAAAGTATTCAGGTTGGGCGTATTGGCAGTGCAACCAATATTGGAGATGCTTTAGGTCTTAGCGTAGCTAGAAGTATTCGATCAGAATCTAAGAATAAAGTAATTGTTCTTCTAACTGACGGGGTTAATAATGCTGGTAACCTTGAGCCCCTAGAGGCGGCAGAACAAGCTAAAGATAATAATATTAAAGTTTATACAATTGGTATTGGCTCATCCAAAGGTGCAAAGTTGCCACTGGGTGCCGGAATTTTTGGGAAAAGATATCAAAACCTACCAGGCGGAAGTATTGATACAAAACTCTTAACAGAGATTGCTACTATAACCAATGGTAGAACCTATCTAGCAGAAGACGAGAGTTCACTAGAAGATGTATTAAAAGAAATTAATCAATTAGAAAAAACAGAAATCAAAGTCACTGGTCAAATCGTCTACAGTGAAAAATATCATATTTACTTATTATTAGGAGTCCTTCTCTTTTTGGGTGTTGAGGCATCTAGAAGATATGTCCTAAGAGAGGTGCTGTGAGTTTTGTATACGGTAATTTTCTTATTCCAGTTCTACTTATAGCAATAGGTATATGTTATCTCTTTTGGATTAAAGAAAAAAAAGTTGCTAATTGGGTTAAAAATTATTGGTTTTATACTATAAGCAAGTCTTCCAAATGGGCGCTAATTTTTTTCTCTTTGGGTGTAACAATGCTCTCGTTAAGTCTATTAGATTTAAGAGGTCCATCAGAAAATATCAAGGCAGAGATACCTGTACAAAGAACGTTAATACTAATAGATGTATCTTTAAGTATGATGGCCGAAGATATTAGGCCAAATAGACTTTTTAAGGCCATACAAGTTGCTAAGCATTTTGTACGAAAAGCAGCAGGCCATAGTATTTCAGTCAATATTTTCTCGGATAACTCAAAACAATTGATACCTTTCTCAAAAGATATAGATTTAATAGATGCCAGACTCAATGCTCTAAAAGATTATAATATAGGGCGAGGTGGTTCTAATATTAGAAAAGCAATTCAAGAATCGGTCCAATCATTCAGAGCTTTTTATAAAGATCCATCAAAAACCAAAGGCAATATTCTTATACTTTCAGATTCAGAGGAGACTGCCTCAGATTGGGAATTAGATTTACCTGATGGAGTTACAATCGCTTATGTTGCGGTTGGAACAAGAAAAGGTGCCCGGATACCAATTAGAGGAAAAACCGGTGATTTACAGGGGTATAAAAAATTCAATAATAGCGAGGTTGTTTCTAAATTAGATGAAGCAGAGTTAAAAAAACTTGCTGATAAAATTGGTAATTTCAAATATTGGGTTCTTACATCTTACTCTATACCAACAGAAGAGCTTTTATCTTACTTTTCTAAATTACATAATGATAAATATGCAATGGCCGACACCATCATAAGGCCAGTGTTAATGGAATATATTGTTGTACCAGCAATACTTTTGATTATTATTAGTTTTATTTTAAGACTTAAAAAAAGCTATATTATACCAGTTCTATTAATATTTTTTAATATTGAGTCATTTGCAAATACACAAGATGCAAAAGAGGTAGATATTTAGACATTACCTCTTTATAAAAAGTTTAATGCAGGTAAAGCAAATAAACTAGAAAAACTTAGATTAGCTCAGACTTATCTTGAAGCAAAAAAACCTAAAAAGGCTAATTCTATTTATGAAGAAAACTTAAATGTCCTAGAAGATCTAAATACCTATGAGCTTCAAGGCGCTTTAATGAATTATGGGACAAGTCTTATTCAAACAGGAGAAATTAGCAAAGCATTGAAAATACTACAGGCTCTTAAGTCAGTTGTTAAAGACGAGGGATTAAAAAAACAAATCAATGAAAATATTTTGGCACTCTTAAAACAACAAGAACAAAAAAAACAACAACAAAAACAAGACAATAAAGACAGCAAGGATAGTAAAGATAATAAAGGCAGTGGAAAAGAGTCTGAATCAGATAAAAAAGAGAATCAAAAAGATAAAGATCAAGATCAGAGCAATGATAAACAGGACAAGAAAAATAAGAAAGATGAAAGAGAAGACAAGGATAAGAAGAAAGAAGAAGATAAGCAGCAAAGCCCTCAAGAAAAGTTAGCGAGAAAGAAAAAACTCCCTGCGATGTTAAAACAATTAATCGAAAAAGATAGAAAGCTTCAGGAAAAGCTTCTTGATACAAAAACCCAAGGCCAAGGAAGGCAAGGGCGAAAGGACTGGTAGATGAAATATTTAACTTTAATCTTCCTTTTATTTACTCAACTATCTATGGCCAATGAGGTCAATATTGATATTTTACCAAGTCGTCCCCAGGCTAATGTTCCATTTAAAGTTGTTTTTAAAATTGCAACGAGCAAGAATGCAGATCCAAAGATAAATTTCACTCCAGTAGGCATTGAGGTTATCAATCGTGAGTCAAGAGGTGTATCCATACGCACTAAGTTTATTAACGGAAAACTTTCAACAGAGAGGGAGATTTCTTATGTTTATGAAGTTGTTTCTCCACGTCCACGCAAGGTAAGTTTAAGAAATATCTCAGTAGATATGGGTGGAGTAAAAATCAGTCATAAAGATATTAATATCCAAGTTTACAATGAGGCCCAAACACCAAAGGACTTTCTTGCATTGGCAGAAATCTCTAAAACAGATGTATATGTTGGCGAGGGTATAACTGTTAAGTATTACCTTCTTCATAAATCGAATGTTAGAAATTTTGATATAAAGAAATATCCAAAACTTAAAAAATTTGTAAAAAGATTTCTCAAGGATCAGGAACCTCAGAAAACAGTTCGTTATGAAGGTGAAGTTTTTAATAAGATTTTTCTTTATGCCTCAAGGTTGTTTGCTGATAAACAAGGCAAATATATTGTAGATCCAATTGAGCTAAGGGTTGAGTACACTAAAAGAGACAGAAATGATCCATTTGGATCCTTTGGTTTTGGTTTGCAAAGGTTACAAGCAAGAGTTGTTCGCAGCGAAAGAACAGAAATAAATGTTAAAGGGCTTCCCCCTGTTCCCAAAGGAATGAATTTCACTGGCTTAGTTGGTGAGCATACTTTTGATCTAAAGCTGGTTAGAGATAGGTATTTGGTTAATGAAGCGATAGAGGCCAAACTAGAAGTTAGAGGTGGTGGTGCATTAGAATTATTTGAGCCACCTAAGATATTTTTTAATAAGGCATTAGAAGAGTTTGAAGCCAATAGTGATTTGAGGATACTCAATTTCGATGAGGCATCAAAAGTATATGAATATACTTATCTTGCGCGCTCGGCTCTTGAGATTCCTAGTAGAAAGATAAGTTTGGCCTATTTTGATCCAATTCAAAAGAGCTATAAGAATAATGAACTTACAATCCCTAAGCTGGAAGTCTTTGGAGGATCAAGCACTGGTGGCTTTAAGTCTGCAGAGACTCTTGGTTCAAGTAACCAAGCAATAAATATCTTACCTGATAACGGTACATCAATAGTTGGGCTTAACTTTAATCCTTCCTTTATCGATAATTTAAATATATTTAAAGTTATTAATATTATTCTGGGAATTTCCTTGTTAATGACACTGGCCAGTTTTTTTATTAATAGAAAAACTTACGATAATCAAAAAATACTAGAAGCAAACAAACTTTTAAAATCTCTTAAGAATGGAAAGTCTGATTACTCAACAGTTTTCCAGTTTATTAGCCTTGGAGCAGACTTAGATAGAGATTCCTTGACTGATCGTCTTAGATCAATGAAATTGAGCGAGAAATCTCATAACTATTTTGCTAAATTGGTTGATAAGGCAGAAATGTCAAATTATCAATCTGGAAAAGAGAATTTTAAGTTTAATTTTGAGAAAAAGCATTTCTCCGAATTTTTGAAGAGGCTAAGAGAAAATGAAAATTATAGAGAACATTCTTGATATAGAGTCTCCTTTTGGACTAACAATAGGAAACTTCGACGGTTTACATCTTGGGCATCAAATACTTATCAAGAAATTGATTAATCTTTGTAAGAATAAGTCTATTGATTCTGCAGTTATGACCTTTTCGCCTCATCCATCTGAAATTCTATTCCCTGAAAAAGATAATTTTTTATTGAATACGCATAATGAAAAAATCGAGCTGTTTAAATCTTTTGGTATCGATTACCTTATCATTATCCCATTTACCAGAGACTTCTCTACAACATCTCCTGAGGTTTTTTTAAACGATTTTGTTTTATCGAACAATAAACTTTCACTGATTCACCTCGGATATGACTTTGCATTTGGCGAAAATAAAAAAGGTGAGGAGGATGTTGTTTCATATTTTCTTAGAGCCAAGAGG
>CAYGJN010000048.1:7614-8058 GCA_964350135.1 uncultured Bacteriovoracaceae bacterium
AAAAACAAAAGTATCCAAATAACTACTGAAGAGAAATATCTGCATGACAAAGAGGTTATTTCTTCTACAAGAATAAGAGAGAGTGTTTCTAATGGAGATTTTGAAAATGTCTCTCGCTTATTAGGGCGTAATTATTTTGTTGATAGTGTTATTGTAAAAGGGCAGGGACGTGGCAAACAAATTGGTTTTCCAACGGCCAATATTAAAACGGACAAGAAGAGGATCTACCCTGGAATAGGTGTTTATATTACCCAAACAAGGTATCAAGGAATGCTTTATCACTCCATTACTAATGTTGGTGTAAACCCTACATTTGAGGATAATTTATCCATAAATATTGAAACTAATATTTTTGACTTTGATAAAGATATCTATGGAGAAAATATTCAAGTTGAATTTATTAAAAAGGTAAGAGATGAGCAAAAGTTTTTATCTGTAAACGAG
>CAYGJN010000048.1:8068-19069 GCA_964350135.1 uncultured Bacteriovoracaceae bacterium
CCCCAGCGCAGCATACCAAGATATCCCTCCACGAGCTTGTTGCCCAGATAAGGTTGGATGTACAAAAAGCTAAAGACTATTTCAAAAATGCTTAGATTAGGACTTATTGGAAAATCGATTACACACTCAAAATCTGAGTCTATCTATAAGAAATACTTAACAGACTTCTCTTATGACTTGATAGATATTGATTCTGTTGAAAACTTGCCAAGTATAACGGATCTTTCTAAAAGATATGATGGAATTAATATTACCTCGCCTTATAAAAGGCATTACCTTAGTGAGGTTATTGTTGGCTCAGAAGTTAAAAACTTAAAGGCCATTAATTGTTTATCTTTTAAAAATGAAAAGCCTTATGGATTCAATACTGACTTTTTAGCTATCAATGACTTATTTCCCAAATATTACACAAGTAACAAATTGCCAATTTTTATAATGGGCGATGGTGTAATGTCTGAGCTAACACAGCTGTATCTACAATCTAAAGGAGAAGAGTATGAGGTACTTTCAAGAAAACTTGGTAGCCTAACTCCCTTACATAATTTTGCCGAACCAGCTTTTATTATTAATACCTGCTCAAGGGAGTATGTTTTTAAAGGTCAGCTAAAAAGTCATTCTGTATTTTGGGACTATAATTATAACTTTATGGCACATGATGAGTATTTTAATCAGATAAGTGAAGTCAACTATATTGACGGTCTGTCATTATTAGACCTTCAGGCCCAATATGCTATTAAATCTTGGAAGAGTAACTGAGTAAGTTTGTTACTTATTTAAGATCTAATCAAAACAATCAAATAGCCGATAATTACCTAGAGAAGGACTAATTTGAGGGCCTATGATCAGAAAACAATTTGTTGATATTGTCTCAAGTACAGGCATGGCAACAACTAAAGAATTAAGAAGTTTATCAAAAAATAGTGATGCAACAAGTGTTACCGAATTTGAATTGCTTAATTTTGAAAATTTTAATGACTCTTTATTTGCACAAAAAGTGGCTAAAAAATTTAATCTTAACTTTATAGATTTAAGACAGGCTAAAATCCCTCAAGAAATATTAACAAAATTACCTAAAAATAAAATTTTACGTTATAGAGCAATTCCAATTCAAAAAACTTCTCAAAAAGTCATTCTTGCAATTTATGACCCAACAGTATCAGGTTCAATTGAAGAAATTCAAATGGCCTTAAAAATGAAAGTAGAGTTTGTTATTGTAACTCTTTCTTGTTGGAGAAATTTATTCGAATCGATTCAAGAAAGTGTAGATGAGTTAGTTGAAACAATTGAAGAAATTAATCCTGACAAGGTCCAAGAAGATATTATTAATGCTGATGATATTGGTCAAGATGTTATTACATTTGTTAATAAACTTCTTGCTGAAGCCTATGTTAGAAAAGCCTCTGATGTTCACGTAGAGGTATATGAAAAGAAATTTAGAATTAGAATGAGAATAGATGGTACCTTAATCGAGGTAGCAGCTCCTCCTAAGTCTTTTCAACTTTCTGTGGCTTCAAGAATAAAAATTATGGCACAGATGGATATTTCACAAAGACGTTTACCTCAAGATGGAAGAATAAAGCTTAAAATAGGTGGTGCAGGAATAGACTTTAGGGTTTCTTCTGTTCCAACTCTCTTTGGTGAAAAGCTAGTTCTAAGAATTTTGGACAAGTCTACATTGCAAGTTGACTTGAGAAATTTGGGATTTGAAGAACAACAACTTAAGGTTTTTCAAGAAGGTATAGAGAAGCCTTTTGGAATGTGTATTGTCACTGGGCCTACTGGGTCTGGGAAAACGACAACCCTCTATTCTGCGTTAGCTGATCTGAACAAGAGTACAAAAAATATTTCTACTGTTGAAGAACCTGTTGAGTTTAACTTTCAGGGAATCAATCAAATTGATATCAAAAAAGATATTGGGCTTACTTTTACAAGTTCTTTAAGAGCATTACTCAGACAAGACCCAGATATAATGATGATTGGTGAAATTAGAGACTTAGAGGTTGGAGAGATTGCAATTGAAGCCTCTCTAACAGGCCATTTGGTTCTTAGTACCCTTCATACAAATGATGCAGCATCAAGTATCCAAAGATTAACGAATATGGGGATTGAGCCCTACCTCATAGTAGCGGCCTTAAATGTAGTTGTGGCACAGAGACTTTGCCGTAAGATTTGTAATCACTGCAAAGAAGAGGTGAGTGTTCCAGTTGAGGAACTCGTTCGCTTTGGCTATAGAAGAGATATTGCTGAAAAAGTAAAAATTCACAAAGGAAATGGATGCCAAGCATGTAACGGCATTGGGTATAAAGGAAGAGTTGCAATTCATGAGGTCCTTCCAATCACACCAAGTATAAAAGACGCTATTCTTAGAAGAGCAAGTAGTGATGAGATTAAGTTGATTGCAATTAAGGAAGGGATGAAAACATTGAGAATGACAGCTTTAACTAAAGTTGCTCAAGGTTTAACAACCTTAGAAGAGGCTTTGAATACAAGTGCCTCTGATAAATTAGCTGCTTAGAGGAGTTGCTTATGTCAACGGCAAAAAAAACAGAACCAAATACTTTGCATGAAGATGCAAGTGCAGAAAATACAGCAACTAAGGGAACGCCTACCTCGGGAGTCTTTAATATCCAGCAACTTTTTAAAGTTATGGTTGATCAAGGAGCAAGTGACTTGCACCTAACTGTTGGAGCACCTCCTGTTCTTCGAATTAATGGAGAAATGATAAGAGTTAAAACAAACCCTCTTCGCTCAGATGATACAATGGCACTTATTGCACAAGTTTTGACTGTAGATCAAAAAAAAGAATTTGAAAAAAACTTAGAACTTGATTTTTCTTTTGGAATTAAGGGGCTGGCCCGTTTCAGAGCAAATGTATTTCACTCAAAAGGTGGCGTTTCTGGAGTATTTAGATTAATTCCATCTTTAATACCTGATTTTAAATCTCTTAATCTTCCTAATATATTAATAGAGATGTCGGATGCAAAAAATGGTCTTATTCTTGTAACTGGCCCTACTGGTTCTGGTAAGTCTACAACATTGGCATCTTTAATAGATCGACTCAATAGCAGAGATAAGCATCATATTATTACCTTGGAAGATCCGATTGAATTTGTTCATGAACATAAAGCATCTATTGTGAACCAAAGAGAAGTAGGTGTTGATACAGGTGGCTGGAAAAAAGGTTTGAAGTCAATGCTTAGGCAAGACCCTGATATAGTTCTTATTGGTGAGCTTAGAGACATTGAAACTATAGAGGCTGCACTTACAATTGCCGAAACAGGGCATTTAGTATTTGGTACTTTGCATACGAATTCATCTGTTCAAACAATTAATCGTTTAATTAATGTCTTTCCCTCAGAGCAGCAAGATAGAGTAAGAACTTTGCTTTCTTTTGTTTTACAAGGTGTTGTGGCTCAACAATTGGTGCCTAGAAGTTTTGGTGGCGGGAGAGCGCTTGCAATGGAGATATTAGTGCCAACGGCAGGTATTCGAAATTTAATTAGAGAAGACAAGCTTCATCAAATATATTCTCAAATGCAAATAGGCCAAGATAAGACAGGTATGATTACCATGAATCAAAGTCTTGCAAGACTTGTAGAAAGTGGTCAGCTTGATACGGAACGTGCCCTTGAGTTTACATCCATGCCAGATGAGTTAAATCAAATGCTTGGTATTAAAGGCAAGAACTAGGAGTAAATTATGGCCAATTGGAAATATGTTGGCTTTGATAAAAAAAGAAAAAAAGTAGTAGGACAAATTGAAGCGCTTACAGAGAGAGAAGTGCGTAAAGTTTTACGTTCCCAAGGGATAAGACCAAAAGAGATAAGCCCTCCTTCAATACTTGAACTTGACTTAGGAGAGTGGATTGTTGAAAAAGGTTTAGCACCTCCATTTACCTCTATAGAGTTATTGCATTTTACAAGACAACTTTCTGTAATGCTCTCTGCTGGTATTCCAATTTTGAGATGCTTAGAAATATTATATAAATCTCAAATGAACCCAAACTTTAAAAGAACAATAAAAAAAATAGCAGAAGATGTTGGTGCAGGTAAAAGTTTTTCTGATGCAATTGATGGGAAACGTGGTTTTAGCAGTCTCTACGTAAATCTTTGTAGGGCAGGTGAGAAGAACGGACAAATAGACGAAATCTTAGTTCGACTTGTTCAGTTTATTGAAAAGCAAGAAAAAATTAAATCTCAGTTGAAGTCTGCAATGACTTATCCTGCAATAGTTGTATCTGTTGGGTGTATTGTAGTTTTTGCATTGATGGCCTTTGTTGTTCCACGAATGGAAGAGATGGTTTTAAGCTTTGGTGGAGAGCTGCCTGGGATAACAAAAATAGTTATTGGGATTTCTCGTTTTGTTGGAGAATATGCCGCTTTAATTATAGTGGGTGCAATTATTGGAGTTCTCTTTTTTCTAAGAAGTATTAAAACAAAAGAGGGAAAGCCTAGCTTTGATAAATTTATGATGAATATGCCTTTAATTGGTGATGTTATTATTAAAGGAAATCTAGCTTCATTTACAAGAACATTATCAACAATGATTGGCTCAGGTGTTGAAATTATTGATTCATTAGATATATGTATAGCGAGTATTGATAATATGGTTATGGCCAAAGATCTTACTCGTGTTCGCAATGAAGTAGTCGAAGGTAAAAATATTAGTGATCCTCTTTCGCGTATAACTTACTTTCCAGAAATGGTTTCACAAATGATAAAAGTTGGTGAAGAGACAGGAAATATTTCAACAATGCTTCATAAAACTTCAGATATATTTGAAGAGGAAGTTGGAAGGTCTGTTGAGAGCATGAGTAAGCTTATCGAGCCAGTCCTATTGCTTGTTATTGGGGGCCTTGTGGCAGTTATAATGATTGCGATGTATCTTCCTATGATGAGTCTTTCGGGTGGATTCAACTAGTAATTACAAACAGTTAAACATTTTTTTTAAACTAAAGATTTTTTGATAATGAGCCGATTAGAGGGTGATCTGTTTGATACTTGGAGGACTCCTATGAAGTTAGTTAAAACAAATAAAGGCCTATCTCTGATGGAGCTTTTAGTGGTAATGGGAATTTCGGCAGCTCTTGCTGTTGTGGCAGTTCCTAATTTTAAGTCATTGCTTGCTAAAGGGAAATCGAGGGAAGCTTTTGGTTTACTGACAGATGCTTTTAATAAAGAAAACTCATTTTATTTTGATTATAGCCAGTTTGCATCTTGTTTGGGCAGTATGGGCTTTACTGCACCACCATCGGCATACTATACAACAGGGTTTGCATCTGACGATGTTAATTCAGTTACTGGATCAAGTTGTACTTCTGGAGTACATCAGATAGAGCCAGCTATTGCAAAAGCACCATCAGGAGAAACACCTGCTGATGGAAGCGACTTAAGTGCAGGTGCTCTTGCAAGTGCAAGTACCTTTACAGTGGGAGCTGTTGGAAATATTTCAGGAGATGTTGCGAGTCATGATCAATGGCATATGAATGACTCAAAAATTCTTACTCATACATCACAAGGTTACTAGACTTATATTTTCAAAGATTTATTTTTCTTTTAAAAGGCCTGAATTTTCTCCAGGCCTTTTTTGTTTGCCAAACACCATTATTTTCAATGTAGTTGTTACCTTCAAGATCTTTAGTCATGCAATTACTTTCATTAGCATTTAAACATTTTAGATCAATCTCTGCCTTAACTGCATAGAGGGAGTTAAAATATTTTTCTTTTAAGTCACTGCCTTTTTCAGCATTTTTATAAAGAGTCATTAAAATATTAAAGCTATCTTGTATTTCACCTTGCTCGGCCATAAGGCGAGCAACTAAAGAGCGAAGAAAAAATGGAGCCTTACTATCTTGGCTTGCAATATCATAATGAGTTAATGCATTTTCTGAATCATCTAGTTCAAGGTAATAATGTGTTCCCAGATAAAAATTGAGTAAGAAATCATTAGGGTAATAATTAAGTCCTTTTTTATAAATCTCTAGTGCACCCTGATCATCATCCTTAATAACTGAAAGGTATTGTCCACCAAATTGATAAGCTTGAAGAAAGTAAGGGTCTAAATCTGTTACAACATTGAATCTATGATACATCCATGAGTTTAAATCGCTCTTTTTGTAATGTTCTAAATCGGATTCCAATAAAGTTTGAATCCAAAGTAAGTCTGCATAAGCGCGCTTAAGCCCTAAGTTGAAGATCATAAAAAGGTCAGTTTTAAAGGTTTTGGCAATTTCTTGCTTAGAAATATTGAGATTTTGATAAGATTGGGGCGCAAGAGAGCCTGCAAGCAAAAAAAGCAGCATAGCTGAGATTAAGAGTATTTTTTTTGGCGCTTCAATCATTAGAGTTTTTCTTTTATTAACACTTACCCTAAAATTCTAAAGTATGATTGAGTTTTTTGAAATTACTAAGTCCTTTAAACCTGATTTTTGGAAAGATTCCTTTATCGCACTTGATAAATTGAGTTTTAAAATCGATGAAGGCAAAACTGTTGGCTTTTTAGGCGCCAATGGAGCAGGGAAGACTACTGCGATGCGCATCTTGATGGGCTTTTCTCGAGCAGATAGTGGGACAATTCATTTTAGTAAAAACCTTGGTAGTAAAAAAGATGAGATTCTTAAAAATATTGGATTTCTTCCCGAGAGACCTTATTTTAATCCGAATCTAAACGGAAGAGAGTTTATCACCTATCTTGCAAAATTATCTGGACTTAAAAGCTCCAGTATCAAGGGGCGCTCTGAATACTGGGCCCAGCGTTTTAAAATTGATCATGCTCTAGATAGAAAAATCAAAACTTATAGCAAGGGCATGATGCAAAGACTTGGTTTTTGTACGGCACTCATCCACGAGCCAAAATTTGTAATTCTTGATGAACCGCTTTCAGGTCTTGATCCATTAGGGAGAAAAGAGCTAAAGGAAGTTATAAAAGAAGTTAATGCTCAGGGGACAACAATTTTTTTTAGTTCTCATATTGTTTCTGATGTTGAAGAAGTATGTGAAAAAGTAATCTTTCTAGATCAGGGAAAACTTATTCATGAAGGAAGTATTGAAAGTATTATAAAAGGTGCTCCGGTTTCAGATTACGAGCTTTTAGTTGAAAAGGATGCCAATATTATTATTGATTCACTAGATGTAAAAAATTTGAACAAATTAAGCAATGCTTTATCTTTTCAAGTCAGTCCTGATGCCGTTGATGAAGTGTTAAAGGTTCTTGTTGATAACAATATTAAGGTTTACTCAGTTAGGCCTGGGCTAATGAGTCTTGAGCAAGTTCTGTATGAAGCTAGAAAAAGAGAAACAGACAATGAATAATCTTTTTTGCATTACTTATTATTCAATAAAAGAGCTTCTAAAATCAAAAGTTTTGATTAATGTGATTTTTATAGGTATCGCAATTACATTTTTAAGTTTTATTGCTTCAGAGTTTACCTTTGGAGTTCAAGAAAAAATTGTTATTGATCTAGGTCTTGCGTGTTTGACTCTTTCAAATATCGCAATTGCAATCTTGATGGGAGCAGGGCTCATATCAGACGAGATTGAAAGTAAGACTCTCTATATGTTTCTAACTAGACCAATTACAAGAAGTACTTATTTGGCCGGGAGAGTTCTTGGTCTTTTTTCAATCTTTATAATTAATTCTATTTTCATCTTCGCTCTTATATTGATTCCATTTGCTTATTGGGGAGGAAAAATCAACTCAGCTATTTTGATGAATTTACCTTTTGCTTTGGTCGAGGCGGCCTTAAGCTTAATTCTTGTGATCTTTTTTTCTTTAATAGTAAACAAAACATTATCAATTATTTTTACATTTAGTTTTTACCTTGCAGGTCATGGTATTAATGAAGCAATTATATCAAGGTACAAAGACGATTATTTACTTTCTTTTATTTTAGAAAATTATCACTATGTATTTCCAGGGTTTCACAAGCTAAATGTAAAAGATTATGTGATCTATAATTCTGAAATTCCAAGAGAGTTAGTCATCTCAGGTTTGAGTTATGGCTTTTTTTATTGTGCAGCTCTTCTTTTGTTAAGTTGTTTTATTTTTGAGCAAAGGAATTTGGATTAATGGATCTTGTTTTTAAAATATATGCTTTTATTTTTGGCATTTTATTTGGAAGCTTTATTAATCTTCTTATTTATAGAATTCCAAGAAATAAAAACATTATTACTCCGTCTTCATGTGAATCTTGCGGGAATAAAATAAAATGGTTTCATAATATTCCCTTGCTGAGCTTTATTTTTTTAAAGAGAAAATGCGCTTTTTGTAAAAAACCTCTCTCGTATAGACATTTTTTTATAGAACTTTTAACTGGAATTAGCTCTCTACTTTTGTTTCCCGAGCGTTTAGATATAGTATCAATGGCTTTTTTTCTTTTTTATTTTTCTGTATTTTGCGCTCTTACGGTTCATTTTTTTATAGATATTGATTTTAAAATTCTTCCAGATTCTGTGAATTTGTATCTTGGAATGATTTTTTTATGCTATTCAGTGATGTTTTATAGCTGGAAACATTATGTCCTAGGTGCAGTTATAGCCTTTACTTTTACTTACGGTGTAAGCTTTATTTTCTACAAACTTAAGGGGGCAATAGGCCTTGGGGGAGGGGATATTAAGCTATATACAGTTCTTGGAATTTACCTTGGCCCAGAACAAATAATCCATAATATTTTCTTTAGTTGTTTCCTTGGTTCACTCGTTGGGGTTCTACTTATCGCTGTTGGGAAAATGAGCCGAACAACTCCTTTGGCCTTTGGCCCGTTCATTATTATTGTCGCGGCGCTTCAGATATATTTTCCAAATGTATTGGCGCATGTCATAAAAATTATTATGCCTGTCTGAACCTCGCTGCGTTAATTACTTGAAATGACGTTGCTCCTCTAGTTATAATTGAATATGAGGTAGACTCTTTGCAAGTAGTAAAGAAATCACAGGAAGTGAGTTTTGAGTTCCACAAATCTTAAAGATACGCTCCAATCTTTTGCAATTGAAACATTGGGACTAGGACCTAAAAGTCTGGTTGGTGTTGATATTGGTACAAGCAGTATTAAAGTTTGCGAACTGCTTCATGGAAAAAAAGGTTTTAAAGTTCAAAACTTTTCATATATTCCTCTTCCGGAGGGAGCATTCCACGAAGATGATATTCAAAAATATGATGAGATCGTTCAATGTTTACAACTTGCTGTTGGACAAATTTCTTCATCCTCCAAATTCGCCGCAGTTGGTGTTTGGGGACCTGGTGTAATCTCTAAAAGAATTCAAGTTCCTGTTGGCTCGATGGAAGAAATTGAAGATCAGGTTTTATGGGAGTCAGAGCAATACATTCCTTTTGATATAGATCAAACAAGTATTGATTTTCATGTAATCGGTGAAAACAAAGGTGGCGGTGCTGATGTTTTAATAGCAGCAGCTAAACATAATGTTATTGAAAAGTTTAAAGGCTTAGTAGAGGAAACAGGTTTAACTGTAAAGATTGTTGATCTTTCTCAATACGCACTAGCAAACGCATTTATTCATGTTCATAAAAGTGAACTTGATGGAGCTAAGGCCAGTGTGATCTTAATAGACTTTGGATCACAAACGACGAATATTGTTGTTTTTAGGCAAAGTGAGATTGTTTTTACTCGTGAACTTAATGTTGGTGGACATGCTTTGTCCGAAGAAATCCAAAGGTCTATGGGTTTAAGTTACGAGGAAGCAGAAGATCTTAAAAGAGGAGCAGATCCCGAAGGAAACCTACCGGAAGAGATCGTTGATATTATTGATTCAAACATGAGTACTTTTCTTATCGAAATAAAAAAGACTCTGAATTTTTATATGACAGCAACCGGAGAAGATACTTTTCAAAGATGCTATATAACTGGAGGCACTTCACAAGTTCCAGGGCTTCTCGAAAGTTTAGAAAACGAATTCGGTGTTGAAGTTCTTCATTTCAATCCTTTTGAAAAAATTGCTTTTGATGATAAAAAAATCGATGAAGAAACTGCGATCCAGATTGCAACAATAGGAGCTACGGCCATTGGCCTAGCGATGAGGTCATTGAGCAACGATGATTAAGATAAACCTTCTACCAAAAAAGAAAAAGTTTAAAATGCCTACGGTGTTAGGGCTTGATCTTTCAAAGATAGATTTAAAATTGGTCCTGGTTGCTATTATTATTCACTACGTTTCAGGATTTGCTTTTGAAGCTTATTCAAAAAATGAGACGGGAGTGTTGGAAGCGAGAGTAAAAACTCTCAATGAAGAAAGAAAAGCTCTTGAGAAAAGGTCTACTCAAGGCGAAGAGTTTGAGCGACAAATTGAGCAGTTACTAAAACAAGAAGAGAAGCTGGAGAGTCGAAAAAAGATTGTTGAAAATATTATTAGAACAAAAAAGAATCCGATCCAAATTCTAATGTATATTTCAAAAAATATTCCTGAGGACTTATGGATCGAAAAATTGAGTGTAAAAGATAACTCAATCCAAATTGATGGCAAGTCTTTAAGTTATAAAAGCATTAGTAAGTTTTTGGATAGTTTAGATGCTTCCATATATTTTCAAAAAAGATTTGATATTTTAAAGCAAGATGATGAAGTTGATCCTATAACAAAAGTGCGGTCCGAGAAGTTTTCAATTGTCGGCAAAATTGCAAGGTATGAATAATGTCTCTAGGTGAAAAACTATTAAAGAAAGTTCATTTTTTGGTATTTGCTTATACTGCATTTTCTCTTTTCCAATCTTATATGACTCACGTGGAGAACACCAAGAACCTTGAAGGTAGTCTCCCTATGATGAAGGCAAGAAATGCTAAGCTTAAAGAAAAAATTGAGCTAGCTGAAAGCTTTAAGAAAAATGTTGAAGAAATAAAAAGCAGGCTTCTTGATGTTGCAACTGATATCGAAAAAAGCCAACGACAACTTCCTGCAAGTATTAAAGATAGCGATGTTTCTGAAACAATAAACAATGAAGCTGATATTATAAAAATAATTGAAAATAACATTAAACATGAGAGAAAATCTCAAT
>CAYGJN010000049.1:0-1594 GCA_964350135.1 uncultured Bacteriovoracaceae bacterium
ACATATTAAGACCTTGTTTACCTAATGCAAAATTATCCACTAATTGAGTGAGAGAGACACATTCATTATAGTCTCTGGTAACTGATCCATAACCTCTACAGACTGAGCCGTACATTGTTCTTGATGGTGTCTGGGGAGTTTCATTTGAATAGTCTTGGTATTTAGTAAATAATTCTTTCAAGCCAGCACAAGGGGCAACAGCTTCATAGACAGATTTTACAATCGCTTGTCTTTGCTGAGATGTTGCAAGGTTTTTCTTTTTTCCATTTAGAAATTGAATATAATCTCCAGCAGGTGACGTGCCAGCAATTCTTTTGACCTGCTCGTTAAAGGTAATACTACTAATCTTACCAGGTGCGCTGATTTTAAAAAGTTTTTCACATTGGTCGAAAACTTTTGAACCATAATTAATATCAGAGTTACTAATATTTATAAGGTCTTTCATTGAAATACAATTTGAACTAGATTGACAATTTGTTTCTTCTAGTTCCGTTTTTTTTCTTATATCAAACTCTTCTTGAGCTTTTTTATTTGCTGCGAGTGACTTATTTTCACAAATATATGAGTAGGCATTAAGATCTATACTTAAAGCGAGTTCTTTTTGTTGATCTGTTAGATTAGTGCAAAGAGTGCCAACATAAACTTCTAGTTCCTTCTTTAAAACATCGGCTTGGAAAATATAATGTTGTTTTTCAGGTTCATCTTCCGCTGGCTCTACTATAGTGAGTCTACAAATTGCATTAGTCTTTTCCACTTTCTCTGATAGAAAAGAGACTGGGTCGCATCCCGCTGAAGCAATTTGTTGACCTGCTCCTGTTCCAGCATGGAAGTGATTTATGGTTGTGTTTCCTACCATTTCATCAACAGCATCTTCCGTTGCTTGAACTGCTTCATTTGTATTAGGAGGTGAATTACTTATACCAAACACCAGCGGCATATTAAGTAGGAATATAAATGTGAAAAATAGTTTAAACATAATTTTTCCTAAGAATTCGTTGGAACCCTTTTTTCAGTATACGGTCTCTTATCGATAGATTTTGCAAAAAACTTGAGTTTTCAGGTCGGGATCAAGGTTTATCTCTTAATCTCTATATAAGTTCTTGAAATTAAAGATATTTCCTCGGGTTCTATAACTCTCTTAAAGATCCCTCATTCCAGGCCCTACTGCCATTTAGAGTTGGCAGAAAAGTTGTAAATGACTGAAATTACAGTAGGCTTAAAAGCGATGAGATCGCCCTTATTAAAAAGTCTTTAAATATTAATCACTTGGCAAAGTGACACCACGTAATTCTTACTACTTAGCTTGTGAGTAGTTTGCATTGCTCTAGTCTTATAGGTGGAGAATGCTATGAGGTTATTGGCCCTAATATTATTAAGTTTAAGTATCAGCACTTGGGGCAGCACTTGTCTTTCAAAACTTGATGGGCTTTTACAAAGAGCAAGTTTTAAAAACAGAGTAAATAGTGAGCTTAGACTCATTGAAAAAGCTGATCGCAAGCAAGATATAGCTTATTTTTATAAAACTCTCGTGCCTCATGAAAAAAAATATGATCAGGCTGTTGAGTTTATTAATTATCTTGAAACTTTAAATGAG
>CAYGJN010000049.1:1604-13215 GCA_964350135.1 uncultured Bacteriovoracaceae bacterium
ATTATTTAGAAAGTGATCTTCCTTCATGGGAAAATGAAAGAGTTTTAAGGGCCTTTAAAAAACTTTATAAAAAAATTGATGCTTATAAAGAAAGTCTTGATGAACTTCCTGGAATTAATATTTCAGCAAGCTCAAGACTAAGAACTTACAAATCAATTCAATATGGCTGTCATAAAGGCCTTGCTAAAGAAGCTTATCGAAAAACCGTCAAAAAGTTTTCAATGGGGGCAGCAGGACTTGGAATGATATCACCAGCAACAATGTATTATGTTATTAACGGATCTCGTGAAAAAGATGCTAGATGGAAGGCTCAATGGGCCTATGACACAGCTTATGTAGCAGGACAAATTGGAATTTACTACGGAGCAATCTTGCCATGGCTTAGGTCAAGCAAGCTAGGACTTGTCTCATCAACTGTTGCAACCATGGGTTTTTATAATGCTGCCAATTACTTAGCAGGAAGCCTTCTTTATAATGAACTTTTTGGCTATGGGGAAAATGAAGCTCAAGAATATTTTAGAACACTTCAAGGAGAAGACTTTGAAGCTCGTTTTGAAGATCTATTAAACACCAGTGATAAAAAAGATGAAGTGGCCCTTGTGATTAAAGAGCTTGGAGATAGTTTAACTAATAATTCTAAGATAGTTGATCTTATGAATAAATTTGATTTTGAAAATTTAGATGAAGATACTGTGCTAACACAAATGCAACAAGAAGAATTTAAAGAAGCTCTTTATGCAATTATTATTGATGACCTTTATAAAAAAAATAACCCAGGGGTTTTTGACTCTGATGGAGACTTAGGAAAAGATAAATTTAAGTTTGAGTTTATTTTTGATACGGCCATGGCAGGGCCTGATATGGTAGCGAATATTTACCTCTATAATTATTTATGTCATAGTATGGTAGCCGGAAAGGCTGGTATGATTAATGCTCTTGCAAGGTATGCTCTTTGGACAGCTACTTATAGTGGAAGTTATTATATGAGCAGATACTTTACACTAGGATACTAAATGAAAACGTTTAATTATAAACTCACTGTTGAAAGGTCACACCTCGATGCTTTTGAACATATGAATAACGCCACCTATATGCAGCTTTTTGAGCAGGCTAGATGGGACTTTGTTACCAAAAATGGCTTTGGTATGGATAAAGTTAAAAGCACTGGCATCGGCTCAGTAATCCTTGAAGCTAATATAAAGTTTAGAAAAGAAGTGAAGCTAGGGGATAAGATTACAATACTCTCACAACCAAATAATCTAAGATCAAAGATTGTTACCATTGATCAAACGATGCTTAAGGCTGATGAAACCAAGGCGGCCATTGCACAATTTGCCATAGGGCTTTTTGATTTAAAACAAAGAAAGCTTGTTGAGCCAACAAAAGATTGGCTAGAAGCTATAGGTTTTGAATAGTCTTATTTAGAATAGCCTTCAAATTGAAATAATTTTTTAACAAATGGCTTTTGAAATTGAGCAAGCTTATCGTCATACTCCTTATCAAGGGCCATAGATTTAGTGAAAAGCTCTTTGTCGAACTTGTTTGAAAGTCTTAACTTAAATGTTGCAACTTTAGATTTCATATCTTGCTCAGTTTCTAATAAGGCAACTCTAAGAGTTGGAAAGCTTTTCTCTTTTATAGAAGCAGGTGATCTTGAAGGCGCAAGACTAGAGAGGTATTCTTTTTCAATAAACTTAAGATCATTTATATATTCACTGATAATAATTTCTTTTCTTTTAAGGACTTCATGTTCCAGGGCCATTTCAAATTTAAAATCAAGCTCTTTACTGGCCTGTCTATAGAGTTTTTTATTAAAATTTTCAAAAACAGTTAGGTAGTTTTCTCTAAATTGAGTCGAATAATGTTTTTTCTCAGCCAGACTCATTTCCTCTTTTTGTTCAGCGCTAAAACTTGGAAATGGATATTCCCAAGCATTGACCTCTTGAGCATAAGTTCGACCTTTTTTAATGGTTTGCCTATTAACGTGAAGCTTGGCCTTTTTGAAATCCTGATAAGCATTAAGCTTTTTTTGTTCGAATTTAAGGTTTATAATCTCAATTTTTTGTTTAAGAGAAATATACTTACTAAGTATTTGAGGCGTAATAGCAGGTGCATTTTCTTTAAGAAGAATCTTTTCTACACCAAAAAACTGTTTTTTTATTTTTTTTGTTTCAAGAGCTTTCTGCTCAATATAAAGAGCAAGCTTTCGATTATACTCAGCTCGAAGGTGTGAAACATCTAGGCTACTTTGTCTTATTATTTTTTTATTATAGTTTGTGAACCGCCTTGTGTGATTTTTATATGTTCTTACCTGAGAATCCCAATGGCGTTCTCTTACTCTTCTTTGATCCTCAAAACATTGCCCAAGCAGGGGAGCTAAGCAAAAAATGAAAATAAATGTCTTCATACAATTTCCTATTCTCATCTCTTAATCTTTAGAGAAATCTTCTATTTTATTTAGAAGAGGCTCTTTTAAGGCAGCAAATTTATCTTCGTAATTTTGTCTAATCTCTAAAAGTTGCGTGCGTTTTTCTATTTCATATTTAGTTTTAACGCCGCCTTCTTTTATCTTAATGGCACCTATTAACTCAGCTTCTTTTAACCTGAGTTCATGTGCCCAACCAGCAAAGCTAGTTCTCAATTCACTATCAGACGCAACAGAAGCAATACTTCTTCCTTGAACTTTTTCCTTAATCATTTGTGAGGTTTCTTTGGCAAACAGTTTTAAATGATCAATATGCTTTTGATATTCTTGTTCTTTAATATGATGTAGCTCTTCTTGTTCTTTGTATTTAAGATCAGTTATAACTTTAGAAGACTCATGATTTTTTAAGATACTGTTAAATTTTCCAGATATACTTAGATATTTTTTCTTGAAATCCCTTATATAGTTTTTTCTTTCTCTATTCTTCATGTCTTTATTTCCATCTTTAACAAATGGAGGAAATGGGTATTCCCAAACACCCATTTTCTTAGCTTGAGTTAGGGCCTTATTAATGGCATTTTCTTTAAGTTCTAGTTTTTGTAAATCATGCCATTTATTGATTTCAATTTTCTTTTTTTCGTATTTAAGAGTGATTAATTTTTCTTCTTTTTCTCTTGTGATTGAGCTCTCTATAAACTCTGGACTTATGACTTCTTTTGAGAGAAGTTTTATTGCATCAACTTCATTCTTTTTATTATTAATTATTGCTTTTTGTAATTCTTTATTCTTGTCACGTTTTATTATTGAGAGCTTTTTGTCTCGCTCAAGCTTAAGCTCTTGGTATTTCCTATCTAGACCCTTTCCGATGCTGCTTTGAAACTTTAAGTATTCTTTCTGTTTTTGCTTGTACTCTGTCTTGGCGGTCTTCCAATAGGCTTTTCTGTCTTTTGAGTTATCCTCGAAAGAACTTGCTAATAACGGTAGAAAACACAGACTAATAATAAGACTTTTCATTTTTGTTGCTCCTGATGGCCATTAGCAGGTGAGCGGTCTAACTTAGTCGATATTTGTTCTTGCATAGAAAAACCAATGAAACCAATAATGAGCAAAACAGCGAAAACATAAAGTGGCTTTGCCGTAAAGAGATCAAAAAAGTTTTTCTTTTCTTTAGTCTTTTTTAGTTGGTAGTTCTTATTATGATTATTTTGATATCCAGGTTTTGGTTGTCTCAGACTTGATGCTTCTATTCTAAGTTGATCTCCATTAGAGTTTTCAAATACAAATTCTTTTTCTGGTACTCTATGAGGCGTCTTAACAACTTTGATTTCTGTTTTTTCAACTCTTTCAAGTTCTTTTATTGTTATCTCAAAATCACCTGCACAAAAATAATCTCCTTCTTTTAGATTGGTCGTTGTAATAGGTGAGCCCTGGATTGTTATCCCATTGCGACTGCCTTCATCATTTAAAACGAGTTGATCTAATTTCAGTGTTAGTGAGCAATGCTTTCTTGAGATCTTTTTACCAGGAATAACAATATCGGCCTTATTTCTTCCAATAACATATTTTTTATTGTCCTCTAGGGCCATCTTCTTTGAATAGCATTTGCCATCCTTGTTATTTTTTATGAATAAGTGGAGTGAGTATTCAGCTTTCACTTATAACCCCAGCTCCTTTAGCTCAAGGCCATATCCATTTATTGAAAATAAAATTCCTAAAAATAATACTGCCTTCATTCAATGAACTCCTGACGTGTTCACTCAACTTCTCGGGAAAGTCCTGTAATTACTTGAGCAAAAAGATTTTTGCCTTATAAACTGAATGTGATTTTGGTAGCTTAGAGAGTTTAGAAAAATATAAAATATTTAATCAAAAAAACGATTGTAGATTTCATTGGATCTGGCCTGAATGAGATAATGAAGCTCTAGTTTTGGGTTTGAGATCATCTGTTCAAAAAAAGCAAAATTAAAGAGCTTTTCACACTCAGATGAGCTTGGTCTGTAGCTTATATGCCATGGCTCAGGTGCAACTCCACCAAGATCTTTTTCATAAGGCCTGTAAAAGCCAAAAGAGCTATTTGTCTCTATGATTTCTGTAAGCCATTGATGAAATGGTCTAAAGATCCCATTACATTCATCGGGAGTGAGCATTACATGATAGTTTTCAGGGCATGATGATTTATCAAACACATCAAGATCTGTACCCCAATGATGTCTGGAGCATCCGGGAATAGCTGACCAATGCAAGATGGATTCTAGGATTTGATCATCATTTAATTTTCCATGCTCAAGAATATTTCCCTCGCGGTCCATAAGCTCACGTTTGCCAGTGGCCTTTTCATTCCAAATCCTAAGTTGTGCTTCATAAGATCTAAAGGAGCTAGCAATATACATTTCAAAACCAGCCTGAAAAGCAGCATCTTTTAATAAGAGATAGTTTTCAAAGGTTTCTTTTTGGAGTCTATTTTTTCCAATACCAGTATCAATTAAATGGGATTCGCTCTTGCCACTTATATCCATAATTTATTATAACCTCAATCTATGGATATCAAAATTAGAAAACTGAGCTCTACGGAGAAAGACTTTCAAGACCTTCGTTTTATAGGTGAAAAGACCTTTAGAGAGGCCTATGAAGATTCTTCTGCCCCAACTGAAATTATTGATGGTCTTATTGAAGAAGAATATAACGAAAATCGATTAAGGTCTGAATTGGCTGATCAATCAATTGTTTATTTTATGGCCTATAATGAAGAAGCTCCTATAGGGTTTTCAAAAATGGTCTTAAATGCCAAAACTGATTTTTTAAAAGATAAAAGGCAAATCTATTTTAACAAAAACTATGTCATGTCTGACTATCAAGGAAAGGGCATTGGAAAAAGACTGCTTGAAATACGTGAGGCCTATGTAAAAGAAAATAAAATTCCCTGGGCATGGCTTAAGGTTTGGAGTCTCAATCATAGAGGAATTGCCTATCATAATAAAAACGGATTTAAGGTTGTAGGTGAAGAGATCTATGAAGCAAGCTTAAAAGATGGAGGAATTTATTCTGATCTAGATTTAATTATGGTTAAAGAATTTAGCTCTGAAGGGGTTATCTCTGCAGCCCAAGATTCATGATGATAAAACACCCAGCCAGCTGCATAAGCAATGATAATTTTAACAACGAGTAATAGGGGTCTTCTAAAAATCCGATAAACCATAAGTTACTATCGGCATAAATCATCTCTTATTTAGCGACCAATTAATTCACTCGGGCTTTTCTTCTTTAGGAGAAAGCTTTTGAATCATATCCTCTAGTCCACTGCCCTGAACCTGGCATTCTGTCCAAGTACAAAGCTGCCATTCAGACTCTGCATCTTCATAGCTCAAAACAAAACGAGGCATTAGAAAGCAAATAAAATTGATAAACTTTGTCTCATTCACCCATGATCTTGGAACTTTAAGAACTCTATAAGCATTATCCGGATAACTAAGGGCCCTTAAAGCTTCACCACAACCAACAGGGTTATTAAGGGCAAGGTTTTTAAAATCCTTAAAGGCATCACTGCATTGATCAAGTAAAGCAGTATCAGAAGTTAACGTTGTATAACGACGAACAAGGTTTAAGTAAACACTAAGTGGAGAGCGAAATGACATATCAAAACTTTCAATAGCAAGATTTGGATAAGGCTCTATCTTTTCAGCAGCGAGTGCTCTGGTAAAAAACTTACCATCTTTATAAAATTCATTAATAATAAAATTCATTGTGCTTACAAAGTTTGATCTAAAACTTTCATTGCTTGTAATTTCATAAAGCCTTAATTGAGCTTCACAAAAATTTACATAGTCTTCAAAATAAGGAAGTCCATCATCTAGAGTTGTTACATGCCTAAGCATAGTTGCACCGCTGGGTTGCCCAGGGGATCCAACAACAAAGGTACTATGAACACCCTCAAGCGAGCTTTCAATCAGATCTTTGGCAAGAGTTTTAATATTAGGAATTCTACAATATTGAAATACATCACATAATGCCGAAAGCAGCATGAAATTCCAACTAGCAACCCCTTTATTATCAGTCATTGGAGGTATGCGGTCTCTTCTTTCATTTAGAGCAAGTTCTTTTAAATGTCTGTAGGCAAGCCAGTTCTCTTGTTTTAAAACTTCTTCTTTAAACTCAGGCTTAATATTTAAAATATTAAGGCCGTGCTCAAAATTTCCTCCACCATGAATATCCATCCATTTATAAAAAAGATCTTTTTTATTTTTGAGTTTTTCATCTTCAAAAATTTTATCAAGCTCATCTAGGGTAAATGTAAAATAAAGCCCTTCCTGTCCTTCACTGTCAGCATCTTGAGCTGAAAAGAAATACCCACTTTCAGATTGCATTTCAGTTTTTAGATAATTTAGAGTTAGCATTAGAGCATCGAGAACATGGGCCTCTGGATAAGAAAGAGATGCTTTGGATAACACTCTTAGAGCACCAGATTGGTCATAAAGCATTTTTTCAAAATGAGGTACCAGCCAAGTATTATCTGTTGAATAACGATGAATGCCTCCTTTTGCCTGATCAAAAATTCCTCCAAGAAATAAATGATCCACTGATTTTATATAAAACTCTTTTGCTTTAGGAGCGACAAGGCCTTCAAGCATCTGTTCTGCGGCCCATTCCCAATAAGCAAAACTTGGAAATTTTGGAGCGTCACCATAACCACCTGTAGGACTTTCATATTGTTCCATGGCCTCAAAAATTGAACTTGGGTGAGGGAAATGTCCTTCAAATTTTACGTCTTGTATTTTTTGATTATTTTCAGTGATTGCTTTCAAAGCATTTTCAGAGTTTTGTTGGATAATTTCTTTATCTTGATCATAAGCTCTTTTAAGTTCATGAAGAACATCCATAAACGATGGCATCTCAGCTCTACGCTCAAGGGGAAAATAGGTTCCAACAAAATAAGGAGCAAGTTCAGGTGTAAGAAAAGCAGAAAGCGGCCATCCTCCATTACGTCCGAAAAACTGACAGGCCTTTTGGTAGAATTGATCGATATCTGGAAACTCTTCTCTATCCACCTTTATATTAATAAAATTTTCATTTAAAAAATCAGCTGTGTTTTGATCTTCAAAAGATTCATGGGCCATAACATGACACCAGTGACAACTAGAGTATCCGATGGAGAGAAATATTGGTTTATTTTGAGCTTTTGCTAAATCCAAAGCTTCTTTACCATAAGGCCGCCAATGGACAGGATTATCTTTATGTTGTTTTAGGTAAGCAGAGTTTTCATTGATGAGATGATTCATAGCAGTTCCAATGTAAGATTTAGGCTGCATTTTAACACTAAATTTCAACCTAATACCAATAATTGTTTCACGGTTTGACCATAGACTTTACGCTTTGTGTTCATGAAGGTATAAGTTGGCCGCTATGAGAACCGCCTTATTAAATACATTATCTGCTGCAGAACAGCTTACACAGGGCTTTTTCCCTCTTTCATTAAAACTTTTCAAAAGAAAAGATTTTGAAGCTTTTGCACTACTAATAATTTTAAGTCTAACCGGCGGCTCTACGATTATAGATTTTGATAGAGAATTAGCTTCTAGAGTTTATGATTTTAAAGAGGTTCCTGTTACTCTGACACGGTTTGACCTAGAAAGACTATCCGTACTCCCTAAAGATGAAACACTAGATTTGCTGACAGATAATGTGCCAGAAACTATGCAGGAAAATTTTCGCCGCTATGTTAAAAAATCTTTGTTTTTTGCTCAAAAATATCAGGTTGATCCTCTTTGGGTTTTAGCTATTATGTGGACTGAGTCTCACTATAGAACTGAATCAGTAAGCTCTGTTGGAGCAAGAGGTCTGATGCAAATTATGCCTCAAACAAGTAAGTACTTGGCCTATAAATTAAAAAAAGCAAACTATGGTCCCTTTGTTCCTAATCAGTACTTCGAGTTTACTAGACCAGAAATTAATATTGAGATGGGTGTTTATTATCTGAACTACCTACTTGAAAAATTTAATCATAATCCAGAGCTCGCTACCATTGCTTATAATGTTGGACCAGGACGTTTGAAACAAATTATTAAAAAAGGCAATTACTCGGCCCACAGAAATCTCTATTTAAAAAAGGTCAAAAGAGCTTATATAAGATTAGCTAGCTCCTTTAATGCTAATTTATGAGCCTTATTCAAAAAAGAGATGAACTCTTCACTATTACCAAAACATTTTTAGATAATCTTAATTTGCGAAAGCAATTAGTTAGTGAGATTCAGGAACTTAAAAAACAAGATGGACTTTCTAGCTTTGATCCCAATAGAGTAGTCTTTGTTTTTGAAAATTTGAAAAATGAGCTGAGCTTTTTAAGTATAGATGAGCTATTTGGATTCTCGCTTTTTTTAGAGTCTCATGCTTTGCAAAATAATAAAAATTATCCTCAATGGTCTAAAGGAGTTCACCTTAAATCTAGCTCTGGGCAAAGCTTTGAGGGCATTAATCTAATACTTTTGAATCTTTTAAGGTCTGATTTGGTAGAAAAGCTCGATCTGGACCCAGAGTTTCGTGCTATTTTATCCTAACCCAGCTAATATTTAGAAATGAATTCATCTCAAGAGAAATCAAAAGTTGTGGCCATTGATGGTCCTAGTGGTAGTGGAAAGTCTTCCATTACTAAACTCGTTGCGAAGAAACTCTCTTTATTACATATTGATACTGGGGCCATGTACCGGGCCATTAGTGTTTATTTCCATAAGCAATCCCTTGATTTAACAAATCTAGAATTAGTTACCAAAAAATTATCAGAGCTTGAGCTTGATTACGGAGTTTCAGACACAGAACTTGTGATGATTAATGGTGAGAATCTTACGACAGAGATTCGAAAACATTATGTAAGTGAGCTTGCCAGTAACACCAGTCAGATTAAAGTTGTACGTGAGTATCTTATTAGTTTTCAAAGAGAGCTGGGGAAAAATCGTCTTTGTGTAATGGAAGGAAGAGATATTGGAACAGTTGTTTTTCCAGATAGTTTTTGCAAAATTTATTTAACAGCACAGAGTATGGAAAGGGCCAGGAGACGTTTAAAAGAATTAGAAGAAAAAGGTCAAAAAGGACTAACTTTAGAAAGTATTCATGAAGATGTACTAGAGCGAGATAAAATGGATATGAGTCGAACTCTCTCTCCCCTAAAAAAAGCTGATGATGCTATTACATTAGATTCAACAAATCTCTCTCATGAAGATGTTATTGAAAAAATTTGTGATTGTGTAAAAGAGTCAGCCGAAAAATACGGAATTAAATTATGAGCAGTATTTCACAAACTAGATTTGAAGAAATTATTTCAAAATTTAGTGATCTTGATCCTATATTAGTAGTTGGGGATGTTGGTATTGATAAATACACTTATGGTGAGGTTAACCGAATCTCTCCTGAAGCCCCTGTACCCGTACTTGAAGTTACAAAGGAATGGCATAAGCTTGGTCTTGCGGCCAATGTAACTGATAATCTTAAGAGTCTTGAAGTCGAATCAACTCTTTGTGGTGTAACAGGAATGGATCGCAATGGTGATTTATTTGATGAGCTCTTAGAGGAGAGAAGTCTTAAAACTTGGGGAATTGTTAGATCAGACTCAAGACAAACAACTTTTAAAGAAAGAGTTACAACCTCTATGCAACAGGTTTGCAGAGTAGATTATGAAACAAGTACTGATCTTGATGATGTATCAAGAAGAAAAGTTCTTGACCGGGTAGGAGATTTTTCTGGCGAGCACTCTTCTGTCATTTTAGAAGATTATGGCAAAGGGCTTTTTACTGAAACTCTGACAAAAGACTTAATTACTCATTTTAAAAATCAAGGCAAGATGATTTTTGTTGATCCAAGCCGAACAACTCCTGCTCTTTATTATAAAGGGGCATCACTTTTAAAGCCTAATAGAGTGGAGTCCGAAGTTTTAGCTAGACAGCTTGGTTATGCGGAAAAAAATATTGAAACCAGGCTTGAGGTTTTAGCTGAAAAACTTGATCTTGATATGATTATTATCACTTTAGGTGCTGATGGCATGGCCTTACTGGATCGAAAAAATAATATTAAACCAACTATTATACCTACTGTTGCCAGTGAAGTTTTTGATGTCTCCGGTGCAGGAGATACGGCCATAAGTGCAATTGCTGCAGCATTAAGTTCGGGTGCTACTTTAGAAGAAGCTGCTTGGGTTGGTAATTGTGCCTCAGGGGTAGTTGTTGCTAAAAAAGGAACTGCTCGAGTTAATAGAGCAGAGCTACTTGAGTTTTTTATAAAAATCTCTAAACAATTTAAATAAATGGAAACTCCAAGGCATCTTAAATGTTTGGTGTTTGCGAGCTTTCTTTTTAGAAAAGACTTAATTGATCTAGAGACGATAACTGAGCTTTTTCAATCAGTGTATGGAGACTTTCTTTTATTCCATCCCCCTTTTTCATCAATGCTTAATTATTATCAAAAAGAAATGGGTGAAGTTGATAAGCTCGATAGAGTTATTTTATGTTCAAAGAACTCTTATTCTAAAGATTGCCTGCTTCAAATTAAAAAATGGGCATTAAAGCTAGAGTCAAAATATCAAAATAATCAAAGCCGTTATCTTAATATTGATCCAGGTATTGTTTCACTAGATCAGATGATCTTAACCTCAGTAAAACCTTATGCTCATAGGATTTATTTAGGTGAAAGCATATTTTCAGAGCTTTGTTATATTTACAAAGATGGGCATTTTCATATCCTTGATTGGACCTATCCTGACTATAGAGCAGAGGATTCGAGAAACTTTTTCAAAACGGCTAGAAGTCTGCTTTTATAAACCTGAAATATCTATAGGGTTTCAGCTTTTACCTTTCATTACTATTAATAGTCTCTTAGTTTAATTTAAAAATAACTGAGAGTTCTATGAAGTTGAATCTGCATATTCTGGCCTTAGCCTTAAGCTTAATTCTAGCTTTATCAAGCCTTTCTCTCGCTGAAGCCAAATGCATTAAAACCATTGATAAGGCCCTTGCTCCAGAGCAAGGAACTTACGGCCCTATACTTAAAACTACTCTTAAAGGCTCAAGATCTATTGAGCAAATCAAAGAATTAAAAATTGTTTCCTTTAATGCCTTAGGACTTCGTGAAAAAGATTTTCAACTTATGCCTTTTAATAAAAAGCGATTAAGTGAGGGGGTGGTAGCGGCTGGGGCAAGCGATAATCGG
>CAYGJN010000049.1:13225-17411 GCA_964350135.1 uncultured Bacteriovoracaceae bacterium
CCCACCCAACACACGCCACTCACCGACGCGGGTCTCGCCGCTGGAGAAAGAGCTCATAGATTACAAAAAGCTGAGATTTTAAAAGAACTTGACGCTGACTTTGTTTTTATTCAAGAAATTGGAAAAGAGGGAAGACTAAGGGCCTTTAATGAAGAGCTTTTAGGAGATACTTACGAAGCAGTAGTTCTTCCTGTTAATAATGTGCCTTATGGAGTCTTAGTTAAAAAAGATCTTCCTTTTGAGCTTGAGCTTCATAGTTTTAAAGAAATGCCATTACAAGACTCTGATGCTCTTGGAGTAAGAAATTTCTTCTCTCGAGATGCACAGGTTTTGGTTGTAAAATCTCCTGAAGGTGATCCACTTGCAGCAATGATTCAGCTTCATTTAAAATCAAAAATTAGCGCCCGAGGGGATCCACTTTCAAGTAAAAGAAGAACAGCAGAAGTAGAAGCCCTTGATAAAGTAATGAATCAAATCAAAGAAAAATATCCAAATATTCCTTTTATGATGATGGGAGATTTCAACGGCGAAATCGTTGAAAAAGAGTTTAAAGCCTTAGATGAAATGAACTTCTCTGATGTATTTGAACTTTCTGCTAAGCCAGAACTTAAAGACCCTGTGACCCATGTCTTTATTGATAAGGAAAACGACCGAGTTCTTAGAGGTCATTTGGATTATATAATAGTGGATGAAAACATCAAGAACTCGAATGCTCTTATAGATACAGATATTGTTCGCTATAAGGATCCGCAGGGCAATCTTATGCCTTACCCAGAGACTTTGGATGAGCAATACTTAAACCCATCGGATCATTATCCAGTTTGGGCAACCTTTGATTTTTCTAAATTACAATCAATATAGCCATAAGACTGTGGCAGTAAACTTATAACTTGCCGAAAACACATTTTTATAAATTCTCAAAAAACCCAAAAATGAACCCCATGTTAAAATCAAACTACAAAAGCCCCGTGTGATAAAGGCGAGTGGGTTGTCGAAAGCCCCACAAGCAAAGCTTCTATCCTAAGGCCCTGAGAAGGCTATGGATTTACAAGCTGCCGCTAGGGAAGTTGGACTCTCGCAGGGTCATTCCTGCTGGAACTATTCGGGCCAGGCTGCGTGGCGAGCGCATCGTGGAGAGTACAACACCGAAGGAGGATAATGGGACCTTAAGTATTTAAGGTTACATTTTTTAACATTCACATATTTTGTCGTGACGCCATGGATTTGAACTGGAGGTTTTATTTGGGCGGCGGCGTTTAAAAAAGCTTAGATGCTTCATTACGGCCAGCGGGCCTATCTAGTTTTAAAAAGGGCGGGTCATTCCGCCCTTTTTTATTTTTCAAACCATTCGTTATCTTAATCGCCAAAAAGTTCTCTCTTTGTTAGACTTCTATCTTAGCAATAAAAGGTACGACGTGCTGCAGAAACTAGAAGCTCTCTATACTGAATTTAATAACTCCCTTGGAACTGTTACGACAACAGCTGACGTCTTAAATCTCAAGTCAGAGTATCTTGGAAAAAAGGGAAAAATCTCAGAAATCCTTAAAGGGATGAAAGACGCCACGGCCGATGAGCGAAAGTCTTTGGGGCAAAAGTCTAATGAGTACAAAAAAGAGATTGAAAGCAAGGTTGGCAAAAAGATTGAAGAGCTTGAAGTTCAAGAAATCAATGCAAAACTAGCTAAAAACTGGATTGATCCTACTCTTAAAAACTCCAATTTTGACCTAGGTCTTACAAGTGCCGGTCTTCATCCTGTAACTATCGTTCAGCGAGAAATTGAAGATATCTTTTTATCTATGGGCTTTGATATTTTAGATGGCCCTCATATTGAAGACGAGTTTCATAATTTCGAGGCCTTGAATATTCCAGCAGATCACCCAGCTCGTGATATGCAGGATACCTTTTGGTTTTCCGATATGAAGCATTTGCTTAGAACTCATACATCAACCATTCAGGTTCGTGGAATGGAAGCTAATAAACCTCCTTTTAAATTTGTTGGTCCTGGCAAGGTCTTTCGTTGCGAGAGAACTGATGCCAGTCATGAAATGTGCTTTCACCAGCTTGAAGGAATGATGGTCGGTGAGGATATCTCTGTAGCGAATCTTATCTATTTTATGAAGACACTTCTCTCTGAGATCTTTAAGCGCGAGATGAAAATTCGCCTTCGTCCTGGTTTTTTCCCTTTTGTAGAGCCTGGTTTTGAACTAGATATTGAATGTCAGGTCTGTAAGGGCAAGGGCTGTTCGGTTTGTAAAAAAACTGGCTGGGTTGAGCTATTACCTTGTGGGATGGTTCATCCAAATGTGTTGAAGGCCGGCAATATAGATACTGAAAAATACAATGGCTTCGCTTTTGGGCTTGGGCTCGATCGGCTAGTAATGATGAGATATGGAATTGATGATATCCGCCACTTGCATGGGGGAGATCTTCGTTTTATGGAACAGTTTAGGACTTTTTAAATGTTGATATCAACTGATTGGATTAAAGATTTTGTAGAGCTTCCAAATGAGACTCCAAAAGCTATTGGCGAGCGTGTAACACTTGCAACAGCCGAAGTTGAAGAAGTTTTAACATCTAAAGAACATTTAAAGAAAATTACGATTGTTGAAATAAAGTCTCTAAGAAAACATCCTGAAGCTGATAAGTTAAATCTTGTGACTTTTGCTCTCAATGATAAAGGAGACACAAAAGAAGTTGTATGTGGTGCTCCTAATGTACGTGAAGGACTTCGCGTGCCATACGCAAAAATCGGTGTGACTCTTCCCAATGGTCTGACTTTAGAACCTAAAAAGATCCGTGGCTTTCTTTCTGAGGGAATGCTTTGCTCTGCTGTTGAGCTTGGGCTCGGTGAAGATGCCAGTGGGCTTATGGAGTTACCTGCAGATGCTCCTTTAGGGCTGACAATGCTTGAGCACCTAAAAGAAAAAGAAGATGTCATTTTAGATATTGATAATAAATCTCTTACTCACAGGCCTGATCTTTGGGGGCATTATGGATTTGCTAGAGAGTTCTCTGCTATTTGGGAAAAACCCCTTAAAAACCCTTTTGATAAAACTTGGCAGGGAATTTTAGAATCAAAATTTAACCAAATTCCATCTCCTATTTCTCCAAAAGTTCATGAGTCCGCTGGACTTTGCTATTGGGGTTTAAGTGTTGACGGAGTAAAGGTTGAAACAAGTCCAAAGTGGATGCAAGATCGTTTGATTGCTTGTGGCCTTCGTCCAATAAATAGCATTGTAGATATTTCAAACTTTGTAATGCTGGAGCTTGGAATACCAAATCATATTTTTGATCGTTCTAAAATTGCTGATAATAAAATTGAGATAAAAGAGCTTGGGAAAGAAGATACTTTTACAACTCTTGATGAAATTGAACGTAAATTAGTTGCAACAGATACCGTAATTTGCGATGCCCATAAGCCTTTGGTTATTGCAGGGATTATGGGTGGAGCGAATAGTGGAGTCTCTGACAAAACTACTAATATATTTATTGAAGTAGCTAATTGGAAAGCAGCTCCTATTAGGAGAACATCCACTAGGCTTGGACTTAGAACGGATTCCTCTCAAAGGTATGAAAAAACTCTTGATAGTAAGCTTTGTTATAGAACTCTGCTGCGTGTTTTAGAACTTGTTCTTAAGCTTAATCCAGATGCAAGTATTATTGGTAAGGCCGAGTATGATGGAGACGATCTCTCTCAATACAAGCCTCTTATTATTGAGACTTGTGCGACAACTATATCAAAGCAGCTTGGGAAAAAAATTGAAGTCCCTGAACTTAAGTCTCTTCTTACAAGTCTTGATTTTAAAGTTAGAGAAAATGACGATAAACTAAGTGTTGAAGTACCAAGTTATAGAGCGACTAAAGATATTGATTGTGAAGCAGATATTATAGAAGAAGTCGGTCGAATTATTGGCTATGATAATATTGCTGAAGTGAGTCCTCTTGCAACTATTAAACCTATAAGACTTAGTATTGCGAAAACTTTACATAGAAAAATCCAAGACTTTATGGTGCTCAATGCTCGCTCTTTAGAGGTGATGACTTATCCACTTCTTGGAGAAGCCCTTTTGAAGAAAGCTTCATGGCCAGAGCTTAATAAAGATTTAACTTTGGTGAATGCAATATCTGTAGATCAAAGTCGAATGAGACCAAGTCTTATTCCACAAATTTTAGAAGTTGTTTCTCT
>CAYGJN010000049.1:17421-18625 GCA_964350135.1 uncultured Bacteriovoracaceae bacterium
CTTTCTTCTTTTAGTTTTTTTTTACTTGGTAGAACTTATTTTTCTTTTGGTAATGAAAGATCCGTTTTGTCTTTTGTTAAATTTTCTAAATCAGAGAATTGTTTTCTTGAAAGTATAAATAAGATTGAAGACCTCCTACGCGCAACTAATATTCCTGGGGATCTCTCAGAATACAATGAACGTTTTAAAAATCCTCATTTACCTGATGAATGGAATGGTGCTCACCCTAATGAAGTTTTAAATATTCGTATTATGGGAAAAAATCATGGAACTATTTTTACTGTTCATCCTATCATGCTTCGAAAATTTAAAATTAAAGGCCATTTAACGATTAGCTTAATTGATTTAACAGATATTGAATCTCGTGAACTAAAGCATAAAGTTACATACAAACCACTTCCAAAATTTCCAAGTTCTACTTTTGATTGCACTGTTGTTTGTAAGTCTAATGAGCCTGTAGGCAATGTTTTAACAGCACTTACTAAGGTAAAAATAAAAGAAAGAATAGATGCTAAAGTTGTAACAATCTTTGATCTAGGGGATGGAGAGAAATCAGTGACTCTTCGATCAACTTTCTTCAATCCCAATGAGACATTATCCGGCGAGATCATCAAAAGTTTTGAGGATAAAACTGTTGCAGGCCTTATTACTGCGGGTTTTCCGCTTAAATCTTAACCTCATAAAGTGTTGATATTACGTAAAAAAAACCATGAATCTGACCATATATGCCAAGTCTAATAAGTGCCTATAAATAAAGATAATTCACCCCTAAAAAAAAAAGTTTTTTCAGTAAAAAAAATATTGACCTTCCAAAGACAAAAACATAAGATGCCATCCGTCCCAAAAATAGGCAGTTAATAAATATTTGAATTAATTTTCAAACAGATTTTAGGACAAATCAAAAAAATTGAATAAAAGTTTTGTTGTGTCGTTAAAAGCACAACATTAAGAAAGAAGACGAGAAAGGAACCGTTTGGTAAGTTGCGGGGACTCAAATGAATAGCTTCGAGCTATTTCCTGCATGCCAATCGAATTCAAGAAATTGAGTTTTATTGGAGTCATTTGAAGTTTTAAATGTTTCTAAAGAAACTAAAATCTAAGTTAGAATTAAAGTTTTCAAGTTATACATTTTTCTTGGAGAGTTTGATCCTGGCTCAGAACGAACGCTGGCGGCGTGCCTAATACATGCAAGTCGAACGAGAAA
>CAYGJN010000050.1:0-10831 GCA_964350135.1 uncultured Bacteriovoracaceae bacterium
GACTTAGGAGGTTTATCATGAAACGAACATTTTTAAAGACAATGCTTTTGACGTTGGGGCTTCAAGGAATGAGTGGATTTGCTCAAGAAGTTAAAGATGATGCAGCCAGGCTGCAAGGACTTAACCAAAGTAGAGTAACGCGTGGGTTACAGGCCCGTGCTGATGGTGCTGGAAATGGTGGAGGAGCTTGGGTTTGTCAAAACAAAGACCAGCTTCAAACTATCCGTTGGGTTAAGCTTGTCGATCTTTACGAAGCAGAAAAAGAATTTCTTCTTCAATTAAAAACTTTTGGCAGCAGAGACTATCAAGAAATTGTTGACGCTCAAAAGGTGAGACTTTTTTCAGTTAATAAAAACCTTTACGAGAGACTTCTTCCTTACTTTGAAGAAGTGGAAGACAATATTAGAGAAGTTGATGTTGACTTAGAAATTATTGATGATGCTCTTTACCGTGTTCGCCCTCCTGCAAGAGATTGCCTTGGCGGAACTATAAAATATGTTCAGTTAGCAAACTTTACTTATTATGGTGCCATTTTAATAAATCAACACCTTTTTAACAATGCAAAGCTCTCTGAGGCTGATAAAGCGGGATTAATGTTCCATGAAGCTGTTTATGCCTTCTTGAGAGATCGCTATGGAGATACAACCTCAGTAAGAACAAGAGAAATCGTAGGTTATATTTTCTCAACTCTTAAAAATAGTGAAGTTCGTGAAAAAATTGATTCAGTCTTAGGTTATATCAGTGGTGGAATTGTTGGTATGGAGTTTGCTCCTTTTTATCGAGGTTCCTTTACAATGGGTTCCCCCTCTAGTGAAGTGAATAGAGATAGTGATGAAGGTCAACGCTCAGTAACCATCTCTTATAATTTTGAGATGATGACTACAGAGATAACTCAAGCAATGTATTTTGAGGTGACGGGGCAAAATCCTTCGCATTTTAAAAATCAAACACATTGCCCCCTAAGCTTTGAGACAAGAGTAAGCCATACAACAGGAGCAGTTGAGGCTCTTTGTCCTAATAATCCAGTTGAAAAAGTTTCCTTTAATGATGTCCAGAGCTTTATCGCAATCTTGAACTCTAAAACAGGAATGAATTATCGTCTTCCAACAGAAGCTGAGTGGGAATATGCTGCAAGAGCTGGTACCCAAACAGCTTATTCATTCGGAGACAGTGCTGCATTTCTTTCTGAATATGCAATTTACAATGGAAACTCAGGTAGTAAAACTCATCCAGTGGGACCAATGAGAAATTATGCAAATAGCCCCAATAGAAACGGACTGTATGATATGCATGGCAACGTATGGGAATGGACACAGGATTGGTACACCAAGTCGCCTGGAGGTGTCAATCCAACTGGTGCAGCGACTGGCTCTAACCGTGTTATCCGTGGCGGCAGCTGGGACAACGATGCTAGGTACTTGCGGTCGGCTAATCGCTACAACAGCACGCCGTCTGATCGGGACGACGATTTGGGCTTCCGCCTTGTGAGGACATTACACTAAACACTTTTAACCTTTTACACTTAACTTCGCCCCCTGGGTTTAGCGTCAGCAAAACCAAGGGGGCGATTTTTTAAGTAGTGACATTTAACAATCTTAGAAGCTGGAGATATGAAACTTCTAAAAAAGATGGAGTTCCGTCATATATTGTATTTACGAATAAACAATTAGCCGAAATTGTTTCTAGGAATCCAACAAGTTTAAATCAACTCTCTCAGATAGATGGTATTGGTCCAGGAAAAATTCAAAAGTATGGAACTCAAGTGCTAGATTTGCTCTCAGGAAAGGGGCAAAAAGTTGAGGCCCCAAGTGCATGATAAAAATGCCGAGCTTCCAGTTTTTGTAAAATGGATGGATTTTGTTGCATGGTTGTTTCCCACGATGGAAAAAGTTCCTAAGAAAGTAAGATTCACAATTTCACAGAGAATTGAAAACTATGCTCTTGATATAGTTGAGGATTTAGTGGAGGCCCGATATGGAAGGAATAAGAAAGAAATATTGATAAAGGTGAATCTCAAACTAGAAAAAATGAGAATATTATTCTCATGATTATTAATTTTTGACTTATTTAAGATATCTTTAATATCAACTTCATGACTGTAATAAGTAGAGCATTCTGATAAATAAAGCAGATGAAAAATCACAAGATAACTCCAAGCAAATTATAAAAATCAAAATTATTCTAGCATTGGAAGGGAAAAATAAAAACTAGAGTAGTTGACTTTTTTGGTTTACTCGATGTGAAAATTGATTTTCTCAATAGCTAAGAGTAAATTAGCAGGTATAGAAATTTTAAAATTGGAAGTAGGAGATTGTATTATGAGAAAAGTTAAATAATTATTAACCTGCAGAAGCAAGGGCTTTGAGAAACTCAAGTCTTTGCTTTTCAGGTAATAGCTTTGCACCCTCATGAATTTTTTTAGAGGCCCAGCAATTATCATCAGGTGATTTCGTTGCTGAGTGCTGAAGAATATCAAGAGTTTTTTCTGTATCCTTATTGCCAACCACTTCAAAGACTCTGCTTAGTCCAATTCTAAAGTTTTCCTGCGCTATCTTGGAATCATATGACTTTTCATTAATAACAGCTGACTTAATTGACTTAAATGAAATCTTAAACCATTTTTCAATATCAGAGTCAGATAGTTTAGAAAATGCTTTTTTAAAAATTTCATTATCTGCTTTTCCATTAATAAAGCCAGCACAGAGCTCTGTTGATAAATTAGCGAGTTTTAGTCGTAGTACATTCCATTGATCTAAATCTTCAAGCTCAAGCCAGTACATACCTCTAAGACTAAGTTGTTGAATAAGGGCCAATTGTTGTTCTTTTGGGATTGAGTTTAGTTTAGCTGCAATGACAGGGTCTTTTAAAATTAATTTACCTAGAAGATCTGCTTTAGTCTCAAACTTAGTAGCCTTAAAAAAAGTAGTTTTTATAAAACTATTTACCGGTGTAAGTGGCAGAAGCTTAGAGAAAATAACAAATGATCCTGCAATTACAAAAGGCTTTAATTTCTCTTTTGATTTAGGAAGAATTTTTGAAATAAAATAACCAATGCTTCCTCCAATCAATCCACCTAGTGCTGCAGTAATAATATTTGACCAATCCATAAAATCTCCATTGAAAATCGAATCTAGTTAATTACTTTGTCATTCGTCAGTGAACTTGCAAGCTTAACCCAGAGAGGTGTTAGCACAATGCTAAAGAAAATGACAAAGATAGTATTTTGATAACTGAAATTATTAATAACGCCGTCTTGCAGACCTATTGCTGCTAGAATAAAACTAAACTCACCGACTTGAGCTAAAAAAGATGAGGCCAGAATACTGTTTTTCCATGACCTTCCCAATAGTCTAAAAATTATAGAATTAACAACAGTATTGGTAGTTAGGGCCAGTATTGTTAGAGCAAAAATTATTGAAAAATTATTAACAAAAAATTGAAAGTCTAATAAGAGTCCTATGCTTGAAAAAAAGATAGCCGTCAGCACTACTTTAAATGAAAGAAGAGAGTGATGAAAAACTTCTCCTAGTTTTAGCTGTGTGATCATATTTCCTGCTACAAAAGCACCAAGGGCGGTTGATAACTCCATAAGTCCGCTTAAAAGTGAAAGTCCAAAGGCAAAGGAAAGACAGAATAAAAGAGAGAGTTCAAAGTCGGCCCTGAATTTCTTCATAAAAGAAAATTTAATCTTTCTTAGGTATGGAGTGGTTAACAAAAGAGCTGTTAGTAAACATCCTCCTATAACTTGTTTGGTAATTTGAGTGCTATCTAGTTTTTTATCGCCTAAAAGTCCTATTATGATAAGCATAGGTACGACAAACAAATCCTGAGCAATAAGTATGCCTAAAGTATCCTTTCCTAGTTGAGTTTTTAAAATATTTCTATCATTTAAAACCTGTATAACCATGACTGTGCTGCTTAAACTAATAACAAAGCCTAGCAAAATAGAGCGATTGAGTGGCCAATCAAGGTATTCACCGAGCAGCAATACACAACCAGTGCTTAGTGAAATCTGCAGCACGGTACCAAGAAGAGTAATTTTCCATTCTTTAATCATCTCTTTTGGTGAAAGTTCCATCCCTAAGAAAAATAAAAGTAACACAACTCCAGCTGATCCAACTTGGTTAATTGCTGATGATTGATCAACAATTCCAAAACCGCTTGGACCGATAAGAACACCTGAGATCAAAAACCCTACAGCGTTAGGAATATTAACAAGTTTTGAGATACCACCCGCGATAAAAAGAAAAAGAAAAATTAAAGAGAATTCCTGAAAGCTTGGGTCTAAATGCAATTTCTAACCTCGGCTATAAAAGATCGTTATCATAGTAGTCTAAAGTTTGTTTTAGTTTTTTCATGTTTGAAAAGGTTGCAATATGAACCATGGCATCACCCTTATTAACAAGAGGTATAGTGCTCATTCCTATAATCACACCGGATTCATTTGCCACAACTTTGTAGGGCTCTCCTCCAAAAGTATCAGAGATAACAGCAAGTGTTTCACCTGCCTTAACCCCATTGCCTATGCTTTTCATAACTCTAAATGATCCACTATGAGGAGCACGGATCCAGAAACTATCACGGGCCAAAAAAATGCCTTTTGTTTTTTTTATTCGCTTGAGCTTTGGAATCATTCCAATTTCTTCCATAACTGATAGGCAACCGCTTAATCCAGATTTAATAATATCCTCTTCAAACCTCAGTGCTTCTCCGGCTTCAAAAACAAGTGAGCTAACTTTTTTAGCTCTTGCTGCTTCTCTCAACGATCCATCACGAAGCTTAGAATCAATAATAACCGGTGCACCAAAGCATCTTGCAATCCGTTCTGTTTCTGGATCATCAAGACAGGCCCTTATTTGTGGTAGATTTGTTCTGTGAATTGCACCTGTGTGTAAGTCAATTCCATGTGTGCACTTGCTAACAATTTCCTTCATGAAAATACAAGCAATCCTTGATCCCAATGAGCCTTTCAGGGTTCCGGGGAAACATCTATTTAAGTCTCTTCTATCAGGAAGATAGCGAGATTTATTATTGAAACCAAAGACATTAACTACGGGAATAAGAATTAAGGTTCCTCTAACTTTTTTCAGAATAGGCTTTTGGAGAAGTCTTTTTATAATTTCTACACCATTAATCTCATCACCATGAATAGCTGCACTAATAAAAAGTGTAGGTCCATCTTCAATGCCTCTTATAACCTCAATGGGTACAGTGACTTTGGTGTAATCATATAGAGCTGCAATATCAAGTTGGACTCTTTTGCGTTCACCCTTAAGGATAATATTATTTCCAACTTTAAAGACTTTTGCCTTCTTTTTTTTCATTGCTATAGCCTCTTAATCCATTTTTTTTAATTTTTTCATTTTTGGAGCTCTTCTTTTTTGAGTTTTTGGAGGAACAAGGGCCTTCATTGCTTCAAGTTTTCCAAAGCAAAGTAGCCTGTCATTTTCTTCTAGAACTCTCTGGGATTTAGGGTTAGGTATAACCATTCCGTTTCTGTGTAGAGTGAGAGCATTGATCTCTTTTTCATGAAGCCCGGAACCCTGAATTGTTTTTCCAACATATTCAGATTCTGGTGGTATATAAATTTCAGTAATCCCATAGCCTCTACTGACTGCAAGTCGTTGGCGTAAATCAATTTCGGGGTAGTCTACCTGGCCAGCAATATAATCGATGAAAGAGCCTGCTATATCGAGTTTTGTACATCCCTCAATTCCCTCTAACCCCGGAGAAGAGTTGATTTCCATAATCTGGGGTCCATTCTTACCTTCAAGCATATCAACACCAGCAATACCCAGACCCATAATTTTTGCAGCTCTGATAGCAGTTTCTTTGTAAACATCATCAAGTTCTACTGCTTGAGTAGATCCACCTCTGTGTACATTACTTCTAAACTCTTGTCCTTGGGCTACTCTTCGCATGGCCGCAACAACTTGGTCACCAACTACGATAGCTCTTATATCTTTCCCTTTACTTTCAGCTACGAACTTTTGAATTAGAATATTTTGTTTCTGACTTTGAAGTAACTCAATAATAGAGGTTGCCATTTCAATAGTGTGTGCAAGTAGTACACCTATTCCTTGTGTACCTTCTAATAATTTAATAACAATAGGGGCGCCACCAACTCGTTCAATAGCAGGTAGTACATCTTTTTTGTCTTTAACAAAGGTTGTTGGCGGAATACCAATTTTATACTTACTTAAGATTTGAAAGCTTCTCAATTTATCTCTTGAATTTAAAATTCCATCAGCGGAGTTTGCACTATAAACTTCCATTTGCTGGAATTGTCGAACTATTGCAGTTCCAAAATATGTAATAGAAGCGCCAATTCTTGGAAGTACTGCATCGTAGTGACTTAATCTTTTCTGATTATAATAGAGATCTGGGCTTCCCTCTTCAATATCGATAGCAAATTTTAAAGTGTTCAACACCTTAACTGAATGCCCTCTTTTTTTACAAGCCTTAACTAATCTTGTAGTGCTGTAGTTACCAGGCTCTTTTGACAATATTGCTAACTTCAAAATAATCTCCCATACTTTTTTAAGTAATTTTCTTCTTTAGAGTTTTTTTCTTGCTATATTTTTTAACTTTACCTTTGCCTAATACATATGATTTTCCAGGATCAACCAAAAAGTGTCCGCGCATAGCTTCACGACCTAAAAGCATTCGAAAACCCATAATATCTCTATTAACTAATGTAAGTTCAATTTCCCATTCATATTGACCAATAGAAATAAGTGTGTGAATTACTGGTCTTTTTGTTTGTGTGCCGACTGAGCTTTTAATATGTCTTGTATCAATTAGTGGCGCTTCACACTTAATTTTTCCTTTTGAGGACTTTTGTTGTGGAAAAACCATAAACCTAACAAAGGGCTTACCTTTTTTTTTGAAAAATTCAATGTCTGTAGCATGTAGAGCAGAGGTCCTTGCGCCAGTATCTACCTTAACCTTAATATTCTTAGCCTTTAGTTCAGGTAGATTAATCCATTCTCTCCAGCCAAGAATATCCTTAAAATTTTTTATTTTAGTCATAAATTAATTCATCAAATGGGGTTAATATAAACATATATTTAATTAGGGCACTTATAATGAAAGCATATTAGCATGGATTCAGAAAAAGAACTCTCAAATCTTAGGGCGAAACTTAAACTAACGCAGAGAAAAAAGGCAGAGGTTGTAAGGTCCTAGTCTGGACTGTTTTTATTGACAGTTTTAATCATCACCATAATAAATACATAAAGAGAGTTACAATGAAAGCATTTGAAGAGTTTGTCCAAAAATTCCCTTATATACACCTAGTCTATCTATCATTGGCGCTTGTTGTTATTTATACAATCGTTCGTTATTTTATCATTAGAAAAATAGAAAACAGTGAGATTGATACTGAAGAAGATAAAGTAATCAACAAGCGAAGAGTTAATGAATATGGAAAATTTATTCTCTTCTTTGCAATTATATCTTTATGGTTTTCTCAATTACAAAATGTTTTTGTTTCATTATTGGTTTTTGCATCTGCTATCGTTCTTGCCTTCAAGGAAGTGATTATGTGCATAACGGGTGGATTCTTAATCCGTCTGAATAAGCATTTTAAATCAGGTGATAGAATAGAGATTAGTGGAATAAGAGGCTTTGTATTAGAAAAAAAACTAACAGGGACCAAATTATTAGAATTGGGCCCTGAAAAAAACTCCCAGCAAACGACAGGTAATATTATTACAATTCCCAATAGCTTATTTTTAAGTAATATAACCTCTAATCAGTCATATTTTCAGGACTTTTCTATTCGTTCCTTTATTTTTTCTCCACTGGATCAAGGCAATATCGAAGAGACAGAAGAAATTCTTTTAGATATAGCTAACAAAATAGCGAAGCCTTATTTAAAAAGGGCTTCAGACTCTATATCTAGGTTTTGCAAAAGAGAAGGTATTATAATTCCTACAATTGAGCCAAGAGTAAAATTGCTTCTGTCGGAGGCAAATGAGGTTAAACTTTTATTAAAGTTGGCGGTTGATAATAAAAAAATTGCAGAGATAGAGCAAAGGTTGTTTAGAGAGTTTCTTACTCATAAAAAATCAAAATAATTTTTTTGAATAGTCCAGCAAGTGAAATAGACCTTGTCCATCATTCTTTGTATTTATTAACAAAAGACTGATCGCCCCTTTTATAGGGTAATTTTCTACTTCAAAATCAAAACCATTTTCTAGATGAGAGCGAAATAGAAGAATTGATTTGTTAATATTGACAAGCTTGTGATGGGTATGAGGATAGCTTCGATCCTCTCCTCGTATTAAAGAGCCAATTTTTTTATTATTAATAAAGATATCTATGTCTGGATACTTTTCAAGATTAGATATAAATCTTAGATAGGGGTCGATTTCAAATATATTATTATTAATATGAAGGATGCTGAGATTATTAGAGATTTTTTTAGACAGACCTATAAATCTTTTTTCTCCAGCATCTATAAAGTATAGTTTTCCCTCTAGTGCAAAGTCATAAGAAGGAATAGCTTCAATTTTTTTGTAGTCATCATGTTTTATAATATAGAGCGATTTATAATTAGAAAGCCTTCTCTGGTTATCATCAAGATTTGGGGCTTTTTGAAATATAGCTTTCTTGTCTTTTACTATTAAGGCAGACATTAATATATTTTTGTTAAGAGTGAGGTTCGCAAAGCTAAAGCTCTGGGTAGAGGATGTAGTGCTAATTTTATTACTCAGAGAAAGCTTTAAGTAATGCTCAGGTTTTTTATCACTAATACCTAAAAAAGAGAGAACTTCATTTGCAAAATGATTATAAAAAAATGCATTTGTATGACAACAAGGTGTCTTATAAAGAGATGGATTCATATGTATATACTTGTCCCAGTTCAACTTTCCTGTTTTGATACTAGTTTCTTTATCTAGAATATTTATAAGTTCATCCGAATTGGTGAAAACAAATACCGCTTTCATTTTTTCATCAACTTTATTAAATAGCTTTTGATAAAGAGGGTGGGCTCTCTGGCTAGGATGTGAGTAGCGATAACTTAAAAGCGGATTTCGAATTGGCCTACCCTTAATTGAAAATACTTGAAGTAGGGGCACTAGGTAATAGTCATTTAGAATATATTTTAAAGGCGGAAAGTATCCATAGTAATCCATGATGGCTTCCTTTCTGCTATTGGCCTTAACTTTAACCAATTGGAGATTTTCATTTTTATCTAAAAAATAAAGTCCATGCGGTGGAGTGTTAAATGATTTAGCTCTTGTATAGCTAGTATAGCGAAATGATACATCTCTGTGGTCATGAAAGCTTGGAGTGAGAAATATTGCATAGTCTAGCTCGTATTTTTGATAAAAATATTCCCACAGAAAATATGATTGAACTAGGCCATAGCTGCCGACACCAAAATTAATGAACTCAATATCATTTCTATATTTAGAAATTTTTTTTTGAAGAATTGAAGAGATATCCATTTGAGTATCTGTTTCACTACCTTCTATGAAAGATCCCCCAAAGAGACCAATGCGAATTTTAATATTAGAAGGCTTTTCTAGAGGAAAATTAATATAAGAGCTTTTATGATGACCCCTTGGCATCCAGCCTTGGTTGATTAAAAATTCTTTATCTATGTGGTATTTTTTATATTGCTCTGGGGTGAACTCTTTTATATCAGCAAAAATAAAATCTTCAAGGTTTTTTATCCTAGAATAGTTTTTTAAATAAATAATACTTACAAATATTACTGTTCCTAAAAAAAAGGTTAATAGATAGAAAGTGATTTTTTTCATTATTTATTTAATTGGCATATCTTTTTATGATAATATCTCTCATATGATAGATTTCTTAAAAGAGTATATTGAGTTTTTAAAAGAGAGAAAAAAGCCCTTTCTCTGGATCATTTCAATATTTATCATTTTTATCTCTGTTCTTATTTTTTCATCCCAGGGAAGTGCAATTTCACCTTTTATCTACGCTTTGTTTTAAAAAACAACTTTTTTGCAATATGATTTCCAATACTTTCTGCTAAGAGATTTTGACCATCTTGGATTCCTTCAGGCAAGGGGTATTGCCAAGAAAAATGAATATGGTCTACATAGTATGAGCCTTTTTTATCTTTTAAAATATCCAGTAGTGAATAATTTATAATATTTTCATTGGTAATTCTTTTGGAGACTTGCTCTACAATATACTTATACCTGGGAGCATATTCTGGGTTTCTAGTAATTTCTTTTTCTTTCTCACTAAGTGTTTTGAATAAACCCGGAATTGGTTGGAAAAATACCAAAAATGAAACATTATTAAGTTTTGCAATAGCATTAATTTGTTTTAGGTATTTAACATATTGTGAAATATTAAAATCAATAATTTTATTTTTATCTTTCAGTCCAAGATCATACTTTTGATATGCTTGATGATATCTAGGCCCTCCATGAGGAGAATATAATTTTTTAATAGAGTTAAAAGTAAATAGGCCTAAGTAAGAAAAGCTAAAATTAGTCTTAATATAGTTTTGAACATCATAGAGAAAATAATTTAGATGATAATTAATAGGCTTAGGGTAGAAATATGAATTCATTTGATAAAAAGTATAAGGAGGAGAATTTAATTTATGTTCATGAATTACTTGATTTTCATTAAAACCTTCAAGTGTAATAATAGCATCTGACAATTCCGCCATTTCCATAGAAACAATAACTTGATGAGGTTGTTTATATCCACCAAGTGCACCGTTAATAATTTTGAAAGGTTTTCCCGTGGGAGAGATAAAGTTTTCATTCAGATATTCTTGAAAGATGTATTGAGCAATTTGAGTGCTGGGTGAAGGTCGTGCGGCAGCGTCAGACAG
>CAYGJN010000050.1:10841-18579 GCA_964350135.1 uncultured Bacteriovoracaceae bacterium
CACTTAAGTCAGCGACAGACCCTCCGCCAACTAAAATATTATAAATACCTTTTTCTTTTGAAATACTTTGTTTATTGCCTGAAAATCCAAACTTGTTTGCTTCTGTCTTGCATTTTTTTTCAATTCTTCTTCTATAGCCTAAATGTACATCTGGTTGGATATAACTGACAAAATTGCAGCCACTCATTTTGTCCCAAAAGCTAGACATTTCTTGAAGCTTTTTACGTGGGGAAAAAAAGCCTCCTTCTTGAATGGAATAAAATACAAAACTGACCAACTCTAATAGCCCAACAATAAGAGCAAAGCTTAGAATAATAAAAAATTGTTTTTTAAAAAATTTCATTTTAATTATTAGGGCTTTCTTCTGACATGCGAATACCATCATCACCGCAAGTTGTTGCACAGGAGTAAAGAGGTGTATTTGAGTTTTTCTTAGAAATACCTGTTGCTATATAGTTAAAAACATCGCCATGGACAATATCTTGAATAGAGTTTTTTAATGCATTAATTTTTTCAATGCCACCATTGCTATCGATGAGTTCTCTAATCTCACGACTTTCAATTTGATCCCAAAAGCCATAATAGGGCCAAGCTGTCCAGCAGCAAGGGAAGACATTTCCAAGATGATCAATATAAATACTTTTATCTTTTTTAACTCTGCAGTTAATGGAACATGTTTTAGAGAACTCCTCCCGTTGCTTTTTTTGCTCAGGAGTAAGGGTTCTAAATTTATGTTCATTAGGAGATAAATCAAGTTCTAGTTTGTGGTTGCTATCTTTTAAACCTTGTTCAGCTTCTTTAAGGTCTGAAACTCTAAAGTCATCAGAAACATTAGTATTAACATTTGATTCATTCTTAGCAGCCTCAAGAAAATATTGAAACTTCATGGTTTTGTCATAAACGGGATTACCATTCACCATTTGATCTCCAACCAATTTACTAGTAAAGCGTCCGGTCTTTTTAAAAACAAATCGCTTAAACCCCATAGACTTACTAAGATTTCGAGCTTTATCTATTTGATGCTCGTTATGTCTAAAGGCAATAAAATCCCAAGCTGCTTGGCCACCAGCTTCAATAAAGGCAGAGGCATTTTTCATAATATTGTCCCAATGAACATTGAGTCGGTATAAATGATTACTGTGCTCCAGACCATCAATACTAAAATGAACCTCGCTATGACCTTCTTTGAAGTAGGGAGCTATACTTGCCCACCATTCCGGTGAGTTTAGACCCCCATTACTATGAAATCTAAAGATCACTCGAGGATTTTGTTCACGAAACCAATGAAGTATTTCTGAAACATCTTTTCCCGCTGCGGGATCGCCATAGTTACCATTAAAAGTTATTCCTTTTATTCTAGAGGCAAACTCAACAGGGAAAATTTTTTTAATATCATTAAGGTTCAATGACTTAAGCTTTAAATTAGGATTAACCTTGGATCCTAAAATACTTCTAGCGCACATAGAGCATAGGGCATTGCATTGACTTGTTAATTCAATATGGATAGCGGTAATATCTTTGTAGTCATAAAGTAACAATCTCTGCTCCTGTAGCTTTTAAGAATAGGATAAAGTTCATGAACTTAAAACTATTAATTCCCATATTGGTAGTCGCATTAATATCGTTAGACATGATCCAGTCTTTGGTCAAAATTAACCTGACTCTTTTTACAAAAAAGCATTTTGATTCAGTTTCAAGTTTTGGCTATGGCCCTTCTAGGCATAGCAGTATTTATTCATCTGTAGATGATAAATATAGTTTTGAAAAAATTAATCACCCAATTCTATCAAAGATAAAAACCAGAGGCGGGCAGATTCTTTATATAGACGGTAAAACCTGGTCAAGACACTCAGGAGAAAAGACTAATAACGGCGTGGCCCTAATCACAGGTATGAAAAAGATAGCTCTTTTTTATCTAGATACTGAAGATATTGAAATTATAAAAGAATACAAAAGAGAAAATATTGAGCGTGCAACACCTGCAATAGATACTTCGAGAGGTCTTATCTATTATATGACTAAAAAGTATATGAGAGTAATTAATTTTAAGGGAGAAGAACTTTCAATAATACCATCACCTCTAAATAAGCCTCTGAGCAAATCTTTTGAAGTTGCTCCTTCTTATAATACAGAGATGTCTTATTGCAGTACTTCCATTGGGATTTATCAGAAAAAAGATAAAAATATTATTTATATTGGTTGTTCTGGGAAAACTTGGGACTTTGATAAAAACCAAGACGGTTATGGAACACAAAAAGGTGGAGTTGGCTTAATGGCTACTTATCACACTGACAAAAATGGCCTTTTTGTTAGTGACGTAGATAAAAGAAAAATTTTCCTTGGTAGTAAAATAACTAAGAGAAAGTGGTCAGGTTATAATACAGGTCTTTGGATGGGAGGTAGCTCACCTTCTCTTGATAAGGATGGGAATATTTATCCAATATGGGCCAATGGACTTGTATACCCAGAGGAAGAAAATTATGGATGTACTTTAACAAGAGTTAATCTTGAGTCCAACAAAATAGAAAAGCTGAACTCTGAAGATTTAGGATATTTAACTACTCAAAAAAAAGGCTATCAGGAATGTTATATAGGAAATCTTGAGTGGGGATCTTCTGGTGGGCCAATTGCAAAGATTAATAATAAACAGTTTATTTTCTTAAAAGGAAAACTTTCTCATTTAACAGCAGTGCAAACAAATAAACTTCATGGTTATAGAGATGAAACAAAACTTATATCGTACAGAGTTAACCAAGGGCTGAAAGATAACTCAATATCATCACCTACGATAATTCCCAAAGCTGAAACTTTAATAGTTGGAGTAGCTAGCGAATACCGTGGAAGAAGAGGGGGGAGTTTTATTGGGGAAAAGAGAGTTGAAAAAATTATTTTGGAAGATATTAATACAGAAATTAATAAAGGTAGCAAGTGTATAGGGTATGCTTTTTCCCAAAAAAGAAAAGATACAGTGGCATACAATTTTTGGTACTCAGGTAATTATTATAAACAGCTTTTCCTAGCAGAGGCAGGGAGCGAACTAGAAAAAAAACTATCAAACTGGGGTGAGAAAAATTACTTCGTTGATCATTTTACTCATGGGCTAAAAAAAACAGGTCCACCATTTATAAAAATTGGTCCTACTTTTTATCTAGCTAAAAGATCTTTCAGGGCCAACAAAGATTTCGAAAAAATACCTTTAGTTAAAATCTTGAAAAAACATCAAAATGTAAGGTCTAGCGCTAAGAGCCTGAGCGAAAAAGAGGCACGAAATTTAATAGTTGATAAGTACTATAATAACTCACATTATCTTTTGAAGTCTAAAGAAAAAAATAGTCCATTTAGAGATTGTACACTTTCTAACAAAAGCCTATTTGGATTATCCATGTTTGGATTTGAGTTTAAAGAGGATATAAAAAAAGATGTAAACTGGAAGGTAGATCTTTTGGAGTTTGATGGAGAGAGCTTTAGAAACCTGAAAACCTTCAAACCATATGGATACTTACAAAATAGTAAAATACTACATTCAAACCCACTCCTTAGTTATGATAGTGATCTAAACCCTCTTTACATGTATGTTCCTATTCATAACTCAACAACTAACTCAAGTGGATTTGCAATTGCTGTTATTGATCTTAAAAAAAGTAAAGTTAAAGAAGTTTTAGAGCTAGACCATGAAATTTCCAAATCACTACCAACTCTTATCGGGAAATGGCTCCTTGTTTCAACGGTAAGAGGAAGGCCGTATATTTTCAAAGCAAAACTAAATATTTGGAAAACATTTATAGAGAATCTGGTTGTTTATAAAATATTTAGTTAAAACATCTTATATACGGTTTTATATCTTTTCCTATCCACTTTAGATTTTTATCTTCAAGGAATGTCTGACAATTAAATAGCAGACATTGATTAACAAGATTATTTCTATTTTTAACAGTGAGCTCAAAGGTAAGTGACCAGTGTTGCATGGGAGGGGCTTTTTGTTTGAAGATATTATCTTTATAAACAGAAATACATTGTTTTGAATTATGCTCCATGTACTTAGTTATATTTTCAAGACTATTGATTCTTTTATGAGCAGATATACAAGTATAAAATAAAAATAGAATAGAAAAAACAATAGGTGCTATCTTGTGAAACGAGTGAGTACTGTTTGAGTTTAAAAAAAGCACTAGCAGAATTATTGTAAAAAACCAGTAAAAATGCCTTGTAGAAAGTCCTGCAATATGAAGGATATTATAATGGTTTAAAAAACCGTCTGTTATTAATGCAATTGATATAATGAGAAACGAAATATTTCCCCATCGATTTTTTTTAATTGGCAATATGATAAAAAGAAGAAAAATTGCAATGTATAGCATGTAGGTTTGTTGTGCTGAATAATTTAAGATCTGCTTTGGATTAAACAATTTGAATAAATACTCTCGTGTCTTAGGAGTGAAAAACTCCGTAACAGGCCTAAAAACTTGATAAGTTTTTACCAATATTGAGCTAATCATAAATAATGAAAGAACCCATAGTGACAAAGTTTTATTTTTTGCTGTGTATATTAAGTAAAAAGTGGCAGCGCAAATTAAGATTAGAGAAGCTGGGTGCAAAAAATAAATAAAAATAGTCAAGAGCACAATAAGTACTAAGTTAACACTCTTTTTTGAATGATTATAAATATGGATAGAGCCTATAAGTGGCCAAAAAAACATAGTAGCAATAAGGTGCTCTGATAATATATGGTAAGTTCCAAAAAGATTTACGCCTATAATTCCAATTACAGAGTAGATAAAATACCGAGTATTAATAAAAAAAGAATTTATATATGAAAGTAGAAGTGCTGTAAAAGGTATAAAAGCATAAACAACTCCATATAAGTAGGAGTTATAGGCCATATCATTTTTGTGAAATAAAAAAAGTGGAAGTTGAAAAAAGCCCATGGACTCTCTTCCATTGATAATTAAAAATCTTTCAAGCTTGTGAATTGAATAAAACTGATAGCTGGCATCAAATGAAAGGTAGTTTTGAAAATAAAAGCTAACTAAACAGCCAATAAAACAAATAATTAGTGTAATTGCCTGGCTAGATAAAGACATTATTCAGTAAAATTATCACTTTCAATTTCATATTCATTTTTAACGGGGCTAAATTTTTCACCACAATATTTTGCACATAAAAGTATTTTTCCTTTAGCAGGATCTTTTTCACTCCATCCTTTTGGAAAAACTTTTTGAAACCAAGGACCGTTGACAATACTTTCAATTGAGTGTTTTTTAGCACTGAGATTATCAAGTCCAAAGTCATGTAGGATACCTCTAAACTGATTTGTATGGGTCTCGTTTCTTTCATCGTAAAATGGATAGCCAGTCCAGCAACATGGTGTAATGTATCCTTCGGGGTTTATATAGATAGATTTTTCTTCAATAGCCTTGCAGCTGATACAATGATTTTCATGATAATACTTATCAGTTTTTCCATCATTGGGATCCCATGGTTCTATTATTTTAATATCTTCATCATTTAGGTTAAACACTTTTCTAAATTGTATGGTTTTGTTTTTGTCTTCATGCTCATAAACATCTTTTTGCAAAGTTGGTAGGTAGCTCTCTTGATCTGATGGCTGAATATAATATTCAAAAATTCCATCCTTAGAGTAAACAGGATGAGCATTTTTCCAGCCTATAGGCTCGTCAGAATTAATTTCAATAAATCTTCCAGTTTTGATTGGCTGAAATTTAATAAACCCCATTTTTTATGCTAGTTCTTTAGCTTGGACTAATTGATGTTGATTATGTTTGAAAATTAAATATTCCCAGATAGCTTTACCGCCATTAGCTATAAAACTTTCCGAAGACTCCATTATTTTTTTCCAATTTGTATTTCGTCTATAGAGGTGATTCGTATCCTCAAGACCATCAATTGAAAAACGGCAATAATCATGCTCATGGGAGAGGAGCTTGCCAAGCTTGGCCCACCATTCTTTACTTCTACCAGAAGCATTTGAGTGCATGCCTAAAGACATACGTGGGTTAATATTTCTAATATAGGTAAGTATCTCTAATGTATCTTTGGCCATTAGTGGGTCGCCATGATTTCCACAAATATAAAGATGATTTAATTGCTTTATAAAATTTGAGGGAAGAATTTTTTTTATATCATCAAGGCCTAATTCTCCCTTGGGAAGTGTGCGTATATCTGGACCGCCATACCAGTTTCTCCCACACATTGGACACGCGGCGTTGCATTTAGCCGTTAGCTCTAAGTGAACAATTTTAATCTCATCATATGTGTGAATTTTTTGTTCTGGGGTCATTTTGTAATACCTCTTGAAGGCTAGATTATATGTGTTTTCTTTAGTTCTGCAAAAATAAAAGCGCTAATGTATAATGACTCAATATGAGGGTAAAGAGTTAATGACTAATTATTGGGCAAACCAAGATAATCCTATTAAAGAAGATACGGTTAAGTATTGTAAAGAAAACGTAAGTCTTGTGATTGCGACACTTAACGAAGAAAAAAGCCTAAGACAAATCATAGAAGCATCAAAGTCTTTTTGCAGTGAAATTCTTGTAATTGATGGGAACTCAACCGATCAAACTGTTGAAGTTGCAAAGACATCTTCTGCACTAGTTTATTTTGATAATGGTCTAGGTAAGGGAGATGCTCTAAGGGTTGGAATTGAGAAAGCATCTAGGGACATAATCGTTTTTATTGATGCTGATATGTCTCATGATCCAAATGATATACCTAAATTAGTGCAGCCAATTTTTGAAAATAATGCTGATCATGTAATTGGATCAAGGCCAAAAGGAGGTTCAGATGAGTTGCATGGTGATCTTAACAAATTTCTTCGCATGATTGGAAGTGATATAATCACCCTGGGTATTAATTATCGCTTTAATATTAGGCTTACTGAATCTCAAAATGGATTTCGTGCTATTCGAAAGGAAGTTGCAGAGAAGCTAGGTCTTGTAGAAAATATTACAACAATTGAGCAAGAGATGACGATTAAAACCCTTAAAAAGGGCTTTCGGATAGCTGAAGTACCTACTCATGAATATGCACGCCTTTATGGTGAGTCAAATATTAGTCTTATGAAAGTTTCGTTTAGATATATTTATTCATGGTTAAAATATTTATTTTTTTAATATGCTTATTCTAAAATACTATTATTTTTTTATTGATATTTTAAAGCTGAACCTAGGGATTCTTAAGAGGCCCTTCAAGTTAAATTTTGTCATTACTAAAAGTTGTAACTCAAAATGTCTCAATTGCAATATCTGGAAAGTTAAACCGGAAAAAGAACTATCCTTGAATGAAATTGAGTCAATATCCGAGAAGGTTTCATTTTTTAAATGGATTGATTTTACGGGAGGAGAGCCTACAAATAGAGCAGACTTTCCAGACATCGTAAGGGTTTTTAATAAGATTTGCCCAAACCTGCTTTTTGTTCATTTTCCAACAAACGGTCTTTTGCCAGAGAAAATTGAGTCTATGACAAAAGAAATAAGATCTATTGGAAATTTTAGAGTTGTGGTAACAGTTAGTATCGACGGACCAGAAAAAACTAACGATATATTAAGAGGGATTTCTGGTGACTTTAGAAAATCTATTGAAACATTTAAAAAATTAAAGAAAATTGCTGGTGTTGAAGTTTATATTGGGATGACTTTGTTTCAAAGCAATTATAAAAAAATTGATGAAACGCTAAGTGAAATAAAAAAAATTATTCCTACATTTTGTGCAAATGATC
>CAYGJN010000051.1:0-1478 GCA_964350135.1 uncultured Bacteriovoracaceae bacterium
TTGAATATTTTCATGTTGTTTGGAAAGAAACTCTTTGTCCCTATGGTGTTTAGGTAGAAATGAAAAAAAATGGTGATGAATATTTTATCAATCATCACAGAAAAAATGAGATGAGAGGTATTGGCGGATTTTTCTTCGATCATTTTAATTCAGGAGACTCAGAAAAAGACTTTGATATGGTAGTTGATTTTTCTAATCAGTTTATAAGGTCTTATTTTCCAATCTTAGAGAAAAGAATAACTGAGAGTTATACAGAGGATGATGTTGAGTTTCAGTTACACAGACGTGGCCGTTATGTAGAGTTTAATCTATTACACGATAGAGGAACCTTGTTTGGTCTAAAAACAAATGGGAGAGTAGATTCAATTTTGATATCTCTTCCAGCTAGATGCAAGTTTTCCTATGCCTATTCACCTTTAAAAGGTTCAGTTCATGAACAAATGATGGAGTATTATTATCCGAGAAATTGGTGATCTGGGTCTTTTCTTTATATAGATCTATGAAATAATCGGATTATATCTTTTAAGGAGGAAAGTATGAAAATTGGTCTATTATTTAGTCTATTTCTACTCATTTCATGTGACACAGAATTTGTTGGTATGTTTCAGGCAAACCAAGATATAAGTTTTTCTGATGGGACAGTTATTCAGGCTGGACGTTATGAGTCGGACTTTGAAATCAAATCAAAATCTAAAGCGGAACTTGATATTGTTGTTGATGGGCAAAAAATTGAATTCCCTTTAACTATTCCAGGATGGCTGGATCTAAACGAAGTTTCAGATTTTGAATTAACCGCAGCCGAAATTTCTCAGCCTTTTAATATGAGTGGTCTAATTGTAAGAACTACTGAGCAAGGGCCTGTTGAATATCGAACACAATCTTGTCAAAGAAGAATTGCTTATCAGCATTGTTGGACTAATTCTAAAGGACAGACTTATTGTGAGATCCGCTACCGAATAATTAGCGGTTGGCAGAGAAATCAAGTCAGAGTTATAACGAATAAAATTCAAAACGATTTTGATTTTATAGCGCCCGAAAATGGTGAGGTTGTTGCCAGCTTTACTGGCTCACAAAATAAAAGCGTAGAAGAAGTTCTTTTCTACGGAGAGTGCAGAATTAACGGATACCCTTAGAAAAATAATCAGCGCAACCTATTGATTTGGTTGCGCTTTTAAACTTTCTAGGATGAGATTTATATCTCTTTGGTTTTCTCCATTGTGGTAATCAGTGTCATTTTTATTATGGTATTCAAGCCACATGCTTAAGCTTCTTAGAAAATTCTTATTTTTAGAGTTGAGGTCTTTTAGGATTTCAATAAATTCTAAGTCTGTTATATCAGTATCAATAATACTTCTAGTTAAGGCGTTTAAGTCATATTCACGGATTTTATCTTCATAAAGAAATTTCATCATATTTTTTGAGACTTGATGAAGAAGAGGGGCATGATCGTTGTGACTAAGGGCGGGCTTTAGTTATTA
>CAYGJN010000051.1:1488-18433 GCA_964350135.1 uncultured Bacteriovoracaceae bacterium
TCTTTCAATTGATAAATAAACATATTTAAATCTTTCCAGGAAGTTTCACTAATCTCATTTTGCAACCAAGCTTCTTTATACTCATTAGAAAGAGAGGTTTTATTAAAAAGTTTAAGCTTCTCACTAAGTGAAATTCGACAATTATCAAAAGAGAAGACTTTTTGATCCTGAACTACACGTACTAATATTTGGTTTGGAGTATTAAATCCATAATCGACCTTGAAATCTATTTTAATATTTTCTAAATGCTGAGGTCCCCAATAATTAGGATTGTCTGTAAAAGTTTCACTGGGATGATATTTTAAAAGGTGTGCAAAAATAGAATAAGATCGAGTAATATTGCTATAGTCAGCCAATTTATAGAATATATCAGCGCTTGCTATATAGGCTTCCTCTCTATTTTCTACAAGCCTGAGAATTGTTCCTGGACCCCAGCCTGCTTCTGTACCATCTGAGGCTAGGTAAAGATGAGTAACTCCCAAATCAGTTTCTTTAATACAGCTAAGCTTAACATCGTTGTGAATACGATTTATATATTCCTTATACTCCTGGTCTGAATAGTTTTTTACCCATTCTGGTAGAACGGCCATTGATACAGTTGGTAGTAAAATCAATAAAAATAGATACCTAAGCTTTCTGTTCATGATAAACTCCTGTTAGAGTAGACCTAGCTTGATGTCATATTTTAAACAATTTCTAATCTAATGCTTTGTAAATAAATCTAAGTTTAGGCAGTATTTGTCAGTCTAGTTAGTAGGCGGGCTGCGCATAGACTTCAATTTCAGGGTTGTAGTCTTGTCGTAGGATGTTTTGTATAGCGTGAAGTGTCCCTGCTTGAGAGCTTGGGCAGTTTCCGCAAGCCCCTTGATACTCAATAATTAGAACATTATTAGTGTACTCAAGGCATTGTAGATCTCCACCATCTGCCTGTAGTCCAGGTCTAATAGTTTTATCTAGAACAGACTCAATATCTTGAAGCTCTTTTGAGAGTCTTTTTCTTCGCTCTTCTTCAGGGTCTAGATCTATATAGTCAGGGTTATGATTAGGAAAAAATTCATTGAGAACAGCTTCTATTTTTGGCTCTAATACTTCCCAGTCTTCATAATTAAACTTTGTAATAGTAATAGAATTTTCAAAAAAATGAACTTTATCAACCCCTCTAACCTTAAACAATTCTTGGGCCATCGGTATATCTTTGCAGTCATCTATTGTGATAAATGTAGAGTTACCTTTTTCTTTTACTGGTTTATCAAGGATAAACTTAAGAGCATTTGGGTTTGGTGTTGGTTGGCTAAATATTTCAATACTCATATTATTCTCTCTAACTAAAGACTCTTAGGGCCGACTGAATTCCTTCAACCAAGGTATCTGTTTCTTTTTTCGTATTATAAAAACTAAAGCTTGCTCTTGTTGTAGAGTCAACTCTAAAACTTTCAAGTAGGGGCATAGTACAATGATGGCCTGTTCTAACAGCAATTGCACTTTGATCTAGAATCATTCCAAGGTCTTGAGAGTGAATTCCTTCAATAATAAATGAAAAAATCGGAATCTTGTTTTTGGCATCTCCAATAATTCGAACCTGAGGAATCTCTTTCAATTTTTTATCTGCATATAAAAACAACTCATGTTCATAATCAGCAATTAAATCAAGTCCAATACTTTCAATATAATCAATTGCAGCACCTAGGCCAATGCTACCGGCAATATGAGGGGTCCCTGCTTCAAACTTATTTGGAAGTCCATTATAAGTTGTACCTGAAAAACTCACACGCTCAATCATATCTCCTCCGCCTAAAAAGGGAGGCATCGATTCTAAAAGAGCTTCTTTGCCATAAAGGATACCAAAACCAGTTGGCCCAAAAAGCTTATGAGCAGAAAAAACTAGAAAATCTACATCCAGTTCTTGAACATCAATTTTGAAATGACTAACTGATTGTGCTGCATCAACTAAAAAAACTGCTGATGAACTTTCTCTAGTCATCTGAACCATTTTCTTTATTGGATTAATTGTTCCAAGTGTATTGGAGATATGCACACTTGCTACGAGTTTTGTTTTTTCATTAAGAAGGTTTTTAAACTCTTCCAAGTTAAGTTCACCAAGGTCATTTACTGGGACTACTTTAAGGATGCATTTCTTCCTTTCACATAATAATTGCCAAGGAACAATATCAGAGTGGTGTTCCATGCCTGTAACAATAATTTCATCACCAGGCTTAAAAGATTCACCTAATGAGTAGGAAACGAGGTTGATACCAGCGGTAGTTCCTGAGGTATAAATAATTTCTTTATCAGATTTTGCATTAATAAAGTTTTGAACAAGCTTTCTTGTTCTCTCATAAGCAATAGTGGATTCTTGAGAGAGGGTATGAACGCCTCTGTGCACATTTGAACTCAAGCTTGTATAGTAGTGAGTAATGGCCTCAATAACAGAAATTGGTTTAAGTGTTGTGGCTCCATTATCTAAATAGGTAAGATGTTTGCCATGTACTTTAGTATGAAGACATGGAAACTCTGAGCGTATTTTGTCTAGATTAAAACTCATCTTTGCTCCAAGTAATCTCTTCTCCAGAGATTTTCTTTCAAGTATGAATGAGCATGTTCTTTTAATTGGCTTGATTTAATCTTGTCGATGGCAGATGCAATAAAGGCTAGAGAAAGTATTTCTTTAGCTCTTTTTTTGCTAATTCCTCTTGTCATAAGATAGAAGAGCTCGTCATCTGTAAGCTGACCAGTCGTTGCCCCATGTGCGCATTTTACATCATCAGCATAAATTTCCAGTTGCGGTTTAGTGTCAACTTTGGACTTATCGCTTAGAAGAAGATTTCTATTAAGTTGATGAGAATTTATTTGTTGAGAGTTTTTTCTCACTAAGATTCTTCCGTTAAAAACACCATGTGAACTATCGTTTAAAAGGCCTTTATAAAGTTGATCTGAAGTAGTATGAGCAGCTTTATGATCAATAAGTGTATAATTAGCAATATGGTCTTCATTATTAAGAGCATAAATCCCATGAAGATCACAATGGGAGAGTTCTCCGTTTAAATTTGCTGTAACCTCAGATCTTACAAGTTCTCCTGAGAGACCCATCGTGAAATTATTATACTGGGCACCTTTTTCAATATTAGCTTTAATATTGCTAATAAAATTTGAAGATGTTGCAACATCTAAGATGCTTAGATGATTAAAACTAGCATTATCTGATACTTTGATAAGAGTCAGTCTATTATTATGGGATTCTAATGAGCTCAAATGATTTGTATCTATAAGATCAAAGATAGCACCGGACTCAATTTCAATAATAATTGTTAGATAATTAAGAACTCCCTTTTCTTGATTACCAAGAGTTAGAATTTTAAGAGGAGTTTCGTTTTTATAATCTTTACTAATTTTTAGATAAAGACCATTTTGAATTTGAGAAAGGTTTAGATGATCAAAGGGATTTGAGAAATCAAAACTATTTTTAATATGATTGATTTCAGGAATAGAGTCCTCTAAGTTTTTTATTATAAGTCCTTGAGCCTTGGGAAGAGCAATAAGCTTATTGTTCTCAAAGATAATAGAATTATCCTGAGAGTCAGTAATATCAATAGGGCTGCTTTCTTTGGGACTATATTGTTTTGCTGTTAGCTTTTTTAGGTCTGTATATTTCCAGTTTTCCCATTTTCTAGTTGGAAATTCAAAAGACTCTAGATCCATTAGGGCCTTTTCTCTTATACTTGCTGACCAAGAGCAGAGATTGGAATTTTCAGAAATTAATTCTTTATAATTACTATCCATTATCAACTACCCAGTCATAACCATTTTTTTCAAGCTCTAACGCTAAAGACTTATCACCAGTTTTAATAATTTTTCCTTTAGAAAGTACATGAACATAGTCAGGCTCAATATAATCTAAAAGTCTTTGGTAATGTGTGACAAGAATAACAGAATTATGTTTGTTCTTTAACGAGTTTACGCCTTTTGCTACAATTTTAAGTGCATCTATATCAAGGCCACTGTCTGTTTCATCCAAAAGAGCAAGTCTTGGATTTAAAATGGCCATTTGTAGAATTTCGTTTTTCTTTTTTTCTCCACCACTAAATCCATCATTAACAGGTCGTTTCGCAAAAGAATGATCCATCTCTAATAGATCAAGTTTTGTTTTTAGATATTCATTAAAATCATAGGGGTCCATCTCTTCGACACCCTGATGCTTACAAATCTCGTTAAAAGACTCTCTTAAAAAGACATCATTTGTTACACCAGGAATTTCTACTGGATATTGAAATCCGAGAAAAATGCCTTCTTTTGCCCTTTGGTCTGGTTCTAATTCATCAATGTCAACAAGCTTACCATTAATCTCAAAATGGATAGTCCCATCTGTTTTCTCGTAATCAGGATGTCCTGCTATAACTTTTGAAAAAGTACTTTTTCCTGAACCATTAGGTCCCATAATGGCGTGAACTTCTCCTTTTTTAACCGTTATATTTAGGCCGTTAAGGATCTGTTTCTCATCAATTTGAGCTTTTAAATTTTTTACTTCTAACATAAATTATCCTACTGAGTTTTCAAGTTTCATTTCTAAAAGTTTTACGGCCTCTTCACTAAATTCCATTGGTAATTGTTTGAAAACGTCTTTACAAAAACCATTAATAATTAGTCCAATTGTTTTTTCCATATCCAAGCCTCGTGATTGTAAGTAAAAAATTTGGTCTTCACTGATCTTACAAGTAGAAGCTTCATGTTCTAATGTTGAATCATTGTTTTTTATTTCAATATATGGAAAAGTATTAGCCGCAGATTTGTCTCCTATAAGCATACTATCGCATTGAGTATAGTTTTTAGCACCCTTGGCACTTGGCATGATTTTGACAAGCCCTCTATAAGAGTTGATAGATTCATCAGCACTAATACCTTTTGAAATAATTGTACTTTTAGTATTTTTACCAACATGAACCATCTTAGTTCCAGTATCTGCTTGCATTTTATTATTTGTAAGAGCAACTGAATAAAAGAAGCCGCTTGAGTTATCACCAATAAGGTTACAGCTTGGATATTTCCAAGTTATGGCCGACCCAGCTTCAACTTGGGTCCATGAAATGGTAGAGTTTTTACCAAGGCAATTTCCTCGTTTGGTTACAAAATTATAAATTCCGCCCTTACCATTTTCATCACCTGCATACCAGTTTTGAACAGTAGAATAATTTATTGTGGCGTTATCTAAGGCAATTAATTCAACAACTGCCGCATGTAATTGGTTTTCATCTCTTTGAGGAGCAGTACAGCCTTCTAAATAATTAACAAAAGATCCTTCATCCCCAATGACTAAAGTTCTTTCAAACTGACCTGACTCAGCTGCATTTATTCTAAAATAAGTAGAGAGGTCAAGAGGGGATTTCACTCCTTTTGGGATATAGCAAAAAGAGCCATCAGTAAAAACAGCGCTGTTTAGAGCTGAATAATAATTATCTGAAATAGGAACAACTGATCCTAAATATTTTTTTACAAGTTCCGGATGTTTTTTTATTGCTTCAGAGATTGAACAAAAAATAATCCCAACTTCGTTAAGTTCTTTTTGGTGTGTAGTTCCTACTGATACACTGTCAAAAACGGCATCGACAGCAACACCTGCTAATCGTTTTCTTTCTAATAAAGGAATGCCTAGTCGATCAAAAGTTTCTAGTAATTCAGGATCCACTTCATCCAGTGAATCATACTTGGGTTTTTTGGTATTAGGCGCAGAGTAATAATATATATCATTATAATTAATAGGCTCAATTTTTAAAACTGCCCAGTTGGGCTCTTTCATAGTCAGCCACTTTCTATAGGCCTTAAGTCTATACTCTAATAACCATTCAGGTTCTTCTCTTTTTGCAGAGATTAATCGTACAACGTCTTCGCTTAATCCTTTTGGGAACTCTTGTGTTCCAATATCTGTAGTAAAACCATATTTATATTCTTCTTTAACTTTATCTTTAAAGCTCATAATTATTTTGCCCTTTGCTCGTAAGAGGCCTTTAGTTTTTGGTAATCTTGTTTTATAAATAAAAGTTCATCTAATGTAATCTGTGAAAAATAATCTTTGATCCGTATATTGATGGCCTCGAGAGGAGTTTTTATATTGCATGAGCTGAATTGTTCACAAATTCCCTTAGGCCCCATGCATGTAAAATCAAATTTTTTCCCTTCAATAAGCTCACTTAACTCAATGAAATTAATTTGAGAGAGTTTTCTGTTAAGTGTGTAACCACCTTTAACGCCTTGGCTTGATTTTAAAATATTTGAGTTATTTAATGTCTGCATAATCTTTGCAGTAGTATCAAATGGCGTTTGATAAATATTAACTATTTCACGAGCACTCGTGAGCTCTGAGCTTTCTTTAAGGGCCATATGTTTGAGTGCAATTAATGCGTACTCTGTTTTTTTGTTTATTTTCAGCATAATTATTAAATAAGGGCTTTATATACCTATTTGTTAATGAAAATCATACTAGCATTAAATAGGTTAAAAAAACACCTATTTCTGTGGTATATTTGTTGTCTTTTTAAGGAGTTATCTAGCAATAGATATTGGCTACATTTTTCGTGGAGCTGGAATTCCAAGAATCCGAAGCCCTTCCTTGATAGTTCTAGCAACTGCAAAGCTTAAATAAGCACGAGCATTTTTAAGCTCATCTGACTCAGCATTAGCAACAGAGCAATCACCATAAAAACCATTAAACTCTTTTGCAAGTTCATAGAGATAGGTGCAAAGGGTGCTTGGGCGATATTTTTGGCAAGAGTCTTCAATAATATTATTAAACTGAGATAATTTAAAAATCAGAGCTGATTCACGCTTATGGGTAAGACTGGAAGTGTTAATTGGAGCTTTTTCATCGAATTCAATTTTATCTAATAAAGAGCAGATTCTAGCGTGGGCATATTGGATATATGGACCTGATTCACCATCAATTTTAGTCCAACTATCCATATCAAAAACAATTTCTTTATTAGGCTCAATTGAGAGCATTCCATATTTAATAGCACCTAGTGAGACCTCATAGGCAACTTTTTGTTTTTGCTCTTCAGACCAGTCTGTATATCTAGCGAGAAAATTCTTTTGAATAGAGTTCTCAACGCTAGAGATAACATCCACTGCGGAAACAATATTGCCTGAACGAGAGCTAATTGCACCGTCAGGTAAAGTTACAAACTCATAACCTAGATGATAACATTTATTTGCATGTTCAAAACCTAGCCGCTCTAAGACTTTAAAAACTTGTTTGAAGTGGTGTGATTGCCTCTTATCTACAATATAAATATTTTTTTCAATACCAAATTCTTGAAATTTTATTTTTGCAAGCTCAATATCTTTAGTAGCGTACAGGCCATTGCCATCAGACTTCACCAATAGACAAAAGCTAAGTTTGTCTTGTGATAAATCCATGCCAATAGCACCTTGATCTTTTACTAATTTACCCTGCTTGTAGAGCTCATGCATATACTCTAATGACGGAGCATCTAACTCACTTTCAAAATACCAACGATCAAACTCTACTCCTGCCCAGTCACAAATAGATTTCATATGATCAAGTGACCAACCTCTGGTCTTCTTCCAAAGCTCAAAATACTCACCTTTTTGGTTATGGATTTCTTTTAATATATTTGTAAGAATTTCTTTATTAGACTCTTCTTTGTCAGTTCCTCTTTCATCTTCTAAAAGTTTGTTTGCAGTTGAGTAAAGATCTCCCAACTGGGCCCCTTTATCTCCATCAATAATTTTGGGGTCAAACTTTTTCAGATACCATAGTACTTTTGCAATATGTGCACCGCTATCACCAGGGTAGGTAACAGAAGTAATATTATAATTACAGTATTTATGCAGATTAATAACTGTCTCACCCAAGCATAAGTTTCGTAAATGTCCTACATGTACTTCTTTATGAGTATTTGGTTGGAAATATTCAATCATTGCTTTAGGTGTATTTTCTAAAATCGTTTTTTGATAAAATTCACCAGTGCTAATTTGCTCTAATATCTTTTTTCCTGCGTACTCATTAGAAATAAAGAAGTTTATATATGGACCAGTGGCCAATGCTTTTTCAATAAACTCAGTTTTTTCTAAGTTATCAAGAGCTTCCTTTGCAATTTGAGGAGGTGATTTTTTTAGCTCCTTAGCAAAACGAAAGCATGGAAAGGCTAATTGTCCCATTTGTTGATTAGGGGCCAGGGTAAATGATTCATATAATTGAGTAGTCTCAAGTTCTAGTGCAAAGGATTTTTTGAATGCTTCTTTCAGGGCATTTGCGATTTGTTGTTTAATTATGTCGTGCATTACCATGAAAATCCTATGCTATAATTGCTCTATGAGATTATCTTTAATATTTATCACATTATACCTATTTTTAAATCCAGTTTCTGATCCTAGAGCACAAAATACGGGATATTCTGCTGAGGTTTTAAAAGCAATTGCAGAAAAAGAAGCTGCTGTCGCAAAAAAAGCAAAGCCAGTGACCGTTGTAGCGGATAAAGACTCTAAGACAGACAAACCTAAAGAAGAGAAAAAGCCTGCTCTTAGTATTGCAGAAAGGGCCCGAAGATTTTTTCTTGGAAGAAGATTTTTTTCATCCAAATTAGATAATTATGGTGCTGCTAATAAAGGATTAGAGCTTAGTGAAAAATATAACCAAGGAAGTTTTCTCATTTATGACTGTAAGGATTCTCATTGGGTATGTGTTGTTATGGAGCAATTTAATGATTGTAAGAAACAACGTGATAATGAGAAAGAAAATCTTTTAACAGAGTATTCATGTGCTCCTCTTAAAGAATATTCTACAAAGAAAGATTGTTTTAAAGCACAAAAAAAATTAATCAATTCTAGAGATGCTAGTTTATTATGTAAGAGATAGTTTCTTGGTCATTACAAAATGTGGGCCCACTGTTGGGATATCGAATTCTTCACTTTGAATATCAAAACCTGATTTTAGATAAAAATTGACCGCAGATGAGCGTGCATTACACCAAAGCAAGCTAGCTTTCCTTTTTTCTAACTCTTGCAAAGCATACTTTATCAATTGCCCTCCAAAACCTTGACCTTGATAGTTCTTTGCTGTTGCCATTCCTCTTAGCCTGTACTGATTACTCATACTATATAAATCACTAACTTCAGGGTAAAAAGAAGCAATACATATAATCTTATTATTTATCTCAAGGCCTAGATGAAAGCAGTTATCATTATTATCATTGTCAAAATGACAGTCTTCTATAGGAGATTTTGGTCTTAGTATTTGTTGTCTAAGAGGGTAGGTGAGCTCTTTTGTTATAAGTTTAATCATTAAAACCTCGAGATTCTAAAAATTTTTTGCTTACCAAGTTTTCCCAATGTTCTTGAAAAAATTTCAAAAAGTGTACTATTAATTTTTGTATCTGGTCCTTTCCATTTTGCCATGAGCTCATAGAGGCAACGTTTTTTGTATTTACTTACACGGATATTTCCTTTTAGACCTTTTAAGAATCCATGCTCAAAAATAAAGCTATATTTTCCAGGGGCAACAACTCGATCAACTTTAAATCTTAGCTTAAATGGAAATGGCAATAATGTATGATCAAATAAAAGGTGGAACTGCTTTGTGGAATCACTATAATCACTTTGCTTAATAAAGCTTACAAACTCTTTGTATTGTTCATATCGAGAAATTTTTCTGAGTCCAATATTGCAAGAACTTGGGTGCAATCCAATTGAATAATAATTAAACTCTTGTTGTTTTCCACGATCTTTCATCTGCGAAGAAACGAGAACTTCATTTCGTTCTAATCTCTTCCAATCAGAGTCTTTTAAATTTTTAAAGCTTAAAACCGCTTCTACTGGTCTTATAGCTAAAATAAATAAGCAAAAAATAAAGATAATTGGAGAGTTTACTTGCAACTCCTTGATTTTCCATTGAACATAATTAAAGATAATCAGTAGTACTAAATTTGCCAAGTTATTGGCCTATACATGGATGCATTGTGGCAATCAAAGAAGTAAAACGTAAAGGTCGTGCTGTAGAAGCTGTCATTGAAAGCAAAGACCAGCGCTGGCATTGCAGAAATCGAGTGACCTTAGTCTTTGGTAGTAACGATATTGAAGATCTTGAAACCTATATTTACACAAATAAAGGCGTAGAGTTTAAAACTGTTAAGTTCCATCAGGCCAAAAGCAAGGCCATTGAAGAAATTCTTGATAATTGTATTGATGAATTTTACAGAGGACATGTCTCTGAGATTCATACAACATTATCTAATGATGGTCTTACTATTAAAGTGTCAGATAATGGAATTGGTTTTCCTGTTGGAAAAGTCGAGCAGGTTTATACAGAGTTTAGAACTGGCTCCAAGTTTAAAGATGAAGCCATTGATAAAAAAGGTTTTTTAGTCAGAACTCTTGGGCAAAATGGTCTTGGTGCATCTGCGACTTGTTTAACAAGTGATAAATTCAAAGTAACAATTAAGCATTATAATTCAAAAGATGAGCAAACTATTGAATTCATTGATGGTGCTCTTAAAACTAAAAAGTCTAAAAAGAAAAAATTTAAAGGGGCCAGCGGTGTTACTGTAGAGTTTGTCCTTGCAAAAGAAGTATATAAAAATCCAAAGGTAGATGAAGTTCTTTTAAGAAAACGTATCATTGATCTTGCTTATAATAACCCAGGTCTTTCGTTTTATTTTAATAAAGAAAAATATCTATATAAAGACGGGCTATTAGAGTTGGCCAGAAGAGTTGAAGCAAAGACAGCACAACTTTTTGGACAAGATTCTTATACTTTTGAAGGTGTTAATAAACAAAAAAAGAAATATAAGGGAAAATATGACCTTCATATGTCTATGTGTTTAGATCCTTCTGATGATGATAGAGAAAAAGTAATATCGTTTGTAAACTCAACTCCTACTTATGATGGTGGATTCCATGTTGATAGATTAAAAAGACTTTTTATCAATTCTATTAAAGAAAAACTTGAGAGAATTGCAAAAAAAGAAAAAGTTGTTCTAAATGACAATGATATCTTAACTGGGATGACTTTTATTATTGGTGTAACAATGCCAAACCCAAGATTTGAGTCACAAACTAAAAGAAAACTTGTTCGGGACACAAATCTAGAAAAAGCTATTGAGCAGTTTGTAGAAAAGAATATCAAAAAATGGTTTAGAGTTAATCAAAACTATCTCGAAGTAATCATAGACAGAGCTAAATCAAGGTTAAAGTATCAGGCCTTAAAAGATGCGGCTAAAATTGGTCGAAAACAAAAAAAACAAAGAGTTGAAAAGCTTCTCGATGCTAATGAAAGAAAGGATCGTACAACTTGTACTTTGTTTATTTGTGAGGGTGATTCCGCTATTGGGGGATTACGTTCTGCAAGAGACAAGCTTACTCAAGGAGGCATTGCTCTTAGAGGCAAACCAATGAATGTTGCTCAAGCAACAATTAAAGATGTTTTAGATAATCAAGAGTTTAGCGATGTTATGGCATCAATTGGTCTTACCATTGGACAAGAAGCTAATGTATCAAAGCTTAGATACTCAAAGATTGTTTTTCTTGCTGACTCAGATGTTGATGGTGGCCATATTAATACATTATTAACTAATTTCTTTTTTAAGTTCTGGCCTGAGCTTTTTAAAGAGGGATTTATACAAATTGCAAAAGCTCCTTTATTTGAAGTTATTACAGATAAAGAAACAATTTATGCAGAAACACCTGATGAGCTTGAGAGTCTAAAGAAAAAGAGAACAATTAATATTAAAGAGATTCAAAGAAACAAAGGGCTAGGAGAGATGTCTCCTGAAGCCTGGAAATATGTTCTAGCTCGTAGAGATTATACTAAAATTTCTGTTAAAAATTTTAAGGCTTCACAAAAAATGCTTGATGTGTGTTTTGGAAAAGACTCCACTCCACGTAAAGAGCTATTAATGGATGAATAGATGGATGATGCGATATATTTACGCTCTTTAGAGTCGATTCCGTTAGAGAGAATTGTAAAAGATGAGTACCGTACTTATCAAATTTATACTCTTATGGACCGTGCAATCCCATATCTTTCTGATGGATTAAAGCCTAGTCAAAGAAGAATTCTTTATACTCTTTATAAAAATCAAAGCAAAGGCCTTACAAAAGTATCATCTGTTACAGGTCTTGTTTTAACGCTCCATCCTCACGGACCTGCAAGTGTGGAGCAAACTATCGTAAACTTAGCTCAGGATTTTACCTTCTCAAATAATTATCCACTGATTGATAAAAAAGGATATTTTGGGGAGAGAATGGAAACTCAGCCTGCTGCTGCAAGATATATTGAATGCAAACTTGGAAAAGTTGCTGAGATGATTTTATTTGATGATCTTAACCAAGTTGAGATGGTTCCAAATTATGATGAAAAAGTAATGGAGCCAGTGCACTTATTACCTAAGCTTCCAATTATGCTCTTAAATGGAGCAGAAGGAATTGGAACAGGATTCTCATCTAATATCCCTAGTTTTAATCATAAAGATATCATTGATTCAATGATTCACTATGTGAAAACAAATAAGCCAAAAAAGCTAAAGGCCTGGGTTAGAAATTTTGATCATGCCATTGGGTATGAGCCAAATGGAAAGCTTGTTTATCATATTAGAATTGAGAAAAAAGGGGATCGTTTTTTTATTACAGAACTCCCTAAAGGCTATGATGCTAAAAAAATCTATACATATCTTGGCAAATGTATGGAAAAAGACATTATTAAAGATTTTATTGATAATACTGTCGATAATACTGTTGAAATAGAGTTGCTCTTTAAAAAAGGTCATAAGCCTGAATTAGAAGATCTAAAAAAAGAAATGGATCTTAAGGTTTCTCAAACTCCTAATTTTACTCTAATCAGTGAAAGAGGAGTAAAGATATATAAAAAGGCAGAAGAAATAATTGCACTTTTTACAGCTGAAAGACTTAAAGTTGTTCAAATGCGTTATAAGCTTTTGGCCGATGATTATGAAAATAAGATTAATCAAAATAATGAGATTATTCGTTTTATTAAAGAAAAACACTACGCTCAAGCAGAGAAAAAACAAAATAGAAAAGCATTTGTTGATTACCTCTCATCAAAGAAGTTTAAATTTGCAGATTATCTAGCAGATATGGCCATTTATAGAATGACCAAGGACGAAGTCGGCAAACGTGAACTTATGGTAAAAGATGATACCAAAAGACTTCGTGAATGCCGTAAAATTTCAAAATCTCAGGCCCTTGTTAAAGAAAAAGTTATTGAAGAACTTCTAGATGTAAAAGAAAAACTAACTGACCTTTTTGTTAAAAGAGAAAAAGAAAGAGCTGCTTCTAGAAAAAAAGTTTCTAAAAAAGTAACAAAGAAAACTGCAAGAAAGAAAAAGTAATAACTTAGTTTTCCTTTTGATGAGTTTTGATTATTTTGCCATTAATCTTATGAACGCAAAGTCCATCAGATTTAAGCTCAATAATTCCTCTAACTTTTTTACCAATTAATTCATGGTTAACATTTTGATTACTAAGAGCATTGCTAACAACCATTGCATTTTTTTGAAGTGTTGATATTAAAGGATCAGCTGTTGGGAGTCTATAATTGCTTAATAATGACTCTTCATCAATGATGCCTGGTTCTCTTCTTTCAACTTGAAAGTATAAACTTGGTCTCATGACTGATGCTGCTCTTGAATCGTGCTTTAATCCTATAAAATGTCCTAATTCATGGACCATAACAGATTCAAAATCGTGCTCAAGAATCCCTGGGTTTAAGGAAAAATCCCAGTCTCTATAATTAAAAATAATATCTGCGTGAACAATATCGATAAATAGGCCAGCAGAGTCTTGGTCGTAATATCCATAGAACTGTGTAACCGCCAATGTTCCGGAACCAAAATCACTAAACCAATTATAACTTTTGTATATACCAAGTTGACCATCTTGAAATGAAGATGAACTACCTGGTTCATAGTTAGGAACTGTTGGTAATGTGGTATCAAAAAAATCTAGTTTATTATCAACTGAAATTTCCCATGCATTGGCACGATCAATAATAGCTGTAATCTCATCATTAGAAAAATCTTCACTTATTTCTAAAGGCAAAGGAAAACTAAGTGTTGACCATTTGGCCGGTGGTCTTTCTGAGCCTGCACCAGGAAGATTAATACTAGAGTTTTCTGTTTCTGTTCCGGGTTGACAACCTAGTAGAAAAAGACCGATTAAAAGAGTGAGACAAATTGTTAATTGCTTCATACACCGGTTATTCGGCGTTTTCAGAATTAAATTAAGTTTGCTTTCTTTTTGTCTTACCAGGTCTAAATATCTTCACAAAAGCTTCATGAGCAATAAAAAATTTATGTTGACTGTAATTCTCTTCTATATCGCTAAGAGCATCTCTTAAGTTTTCAATTTTAAGAGGGGAAGGGTTAATTAATTGATGAGCAAAATTATGAGCAAAGATAAAAATACTAGTTAGAGGAGTAATATTATGTTTATCAAGTCCTTTTGGGAACCCTAGGCCTGTAGGGCGTTCATGATGTTGCTCAAGCAATGTTTTAAAATCTGAGGGGTAATGTTTGGCTATATCTTCAGCAAGTTCATAGGACCTAAATCCATGGTTAAGTACAAGGTCTTGATCTTCAGGTGTTAGTAGTTTGAATTCAGGTGATTCCTTACTCACTATTCGAGCTAGTTTTTCATCTGGAATTGAGATATCCATTAGCAGTGATGCCATTGAAACTTTCTCCATAGTGGATTTAGAGTTCCATTCCATCTGGGTACACATCGAAGAAGCGAGGTAGCCAGTTACAAGAGCAATTTCAGTGACGTAGTTCTTATTTTTAATAATTTTACCAAGAATACTAGATATTTTCCGATTAGATTTTATAGTTTTAATACTTACTTCTATATTTTGCCTGGCAAGTCCAAGTACTTGGTCAGGTATCCCCATACTTTTTAAGCATTGATGAACATTATCAATAGAGTCTAATTGAACCTCTATTCTTTCACCAAAGTCCAGTTTAGGTTTGGAGAGAAGCTCTAAGAGTCTTTCATTAAAGAGTTTTTGATATTGTTCATAATCAGAATCAGGTGTAAAAAAATCATTAATACCTTTTTCTTTGTATTTAGTGACCATTTTATCAATATAGCCATCTTCATCATTAGTAAGATGAACAAAATCCCCATTAGGTTTTCTTAAATAAATATTAATTTCTATTTTATTAAAATTATCAAAACGATTGATATTAATTCTTTTAAATCCTGTTACTTCAGACTGGAGTTGTGTATTTAAGGCCTTAATAACGGCCTGGTTCATAACCTCACCTTCAAAAGGCTTCATAATATATGAGTTCTTGGGGTTATCTTCTAGAAAACCTTGAAGCTCAGGATAGTCTTCATATGGAAAACCAGAAAAAAAGATAAAAGGAAGATCATTATTAGTTTCTTTGAGATAGGAGTAGAGATCGGCCCCATTTCCATTAGGCATTTGATAATCAGAAATAATTAAAACAATATCATCGTTTTCTTTAATTTTTTCAATTGCATCAAAGCCACCGAAAGATTGAATAATCTTTTCCTCGAATTCTGACTCTAAATACATACAAAGGATTTCTGAAACTTCAGCATCATCCTCAACTATTAATATTGTCGACAATTAAAACCTACCTCGGTCTCTATTTTAACCGAGGTAGATTAAGTTTTAAATAAAGTTTTATTTAAGAGTAGATCTGTAATCACTCATAAACTTTTCTAGTCCATTATCAGTTAATGGATGTTTAAAAAGTTGCTGGAGTACTTTGTATGGACATGTTGAAACATCAGCTCCAACTAGTGCTGCATCTCTAACGTGTTGAGTGTGGCGGATTGAAGCTGCTAGAATTTTTGTCGGATATCCGTAATTATCAAATATAGTTCGAATTTCATCAATAACTTGCATTCCTAGATGCCCAATATCATCAAGTCTGCCAATAAATGGAGAAACAAATGTAGCACCGTTTTTTGCGGCCATAAGGGCCTGTGTAGGAGAGAAAACTAAAGTGATATTGGTCTTTATACCTTCAGAGCTAAACCACTTACAGGCCTTAACGCCTTCTTCAGTCATTGGAAGCTTTATAGTTACATTGTCATGAATCTTAGCAAATTCTTGTCCTTCCTTAATCATACCATCGCAGTCAAGTGAAACTACTTCTGCTGAGATCGGTCCATCAATAATATTGCAGATCTCTGTAATAACCTCGGCGGTAGATCTACCTTCTTTGGCCATCAAGGATGGATTGGTTGTAACTCCATCTATAAGACCCCAGGCCGATGCTGCTTTGATTTCATCTAAATTAGCACTATCAATAAATAATTCCATACTATTCCCCTTTTAAATCAATTTAGTTAATTTTTTTCTCCTTGGAAAGTAGGAAAGCCCCTTTATAATATAACTATGAGAGTCATCATAATATTTCTACTAATACTTCCAATTGCCATGAGTGCATCTTTAGGCATAAACGCTCCTAATGATGGATTAATAAAAGATCATGATCCATTTTTTAATAGTAATTACGATTATTCTTTTTTTTATGGAAGAGTCACTGACCGTAATGACAAGGGAGATGTATTTAAAATTAAATCCGAAAATTTTAATGTTCGTTTTTTTAAAACTGCAGATAAAGTTTTTTTTAAAGTTCCTTATAAAAAAATCACTTCTGATGTTTCTTGTATTGGTCATGTTCGTGGAGTAGAAGAAAACTATTTCACTATTTTTGTATCAAATCTTAAAGGCTGTTATGGCAGTGATGAATATTTCAGAAGAGGAACTCAACTAAACTTCAGATCTCCTAATTTAGCACTAAGAGTACTAGAGGCCTCACAGTATAGAAAAACTCTAATTGCTCGAAAATCAGGGTTTTTAAAGCAATTAAATGGGATTAATAATTATCTGTGGTCTTTTAAAGAGCTTAAATCTATAAGAATTGCGGAGTTTGAGAGAGTTAGTCTG
>CAYGJN010000052.1:0-18388 GCA_964350135.1 uncultured Bacteriovoracaceae bacterium
CTTTAATTTCATCTTCTCTTTCAACAATAATTCGAAGTGCAACTGATTGTACGCGACCTGCAGACAATCCTCTTTGTACTTTATCCCAAAGAATAGGAGAAATTTTATATCCCACTAAACGATCAAGAATCCTTCTTGTTTTTTGAGACTCATACTTATTACCATCAAGCTCTGTAGGATTATCAATTGCATTTTGAACAGCAGTTTTTGTAACCGCATTAAAAAGTACTCTATAGATTTTTTTCTTTTTTCCAATTTCTTCGGCCAAATGATATGCAATGGCCTCACCTTCTCGATCCGGGTCAGGAGCAAGATAAATAGCGTCTGCACCTTTTGAAAGATCTTTAATCTTATCAATAATCTTGGCCTTTCCAGTTATTGGAACAATATCTACTTGAAAGTTCTTTTTTACATCAACACCAAGCTTTGATTTGGGAAGATCTTTGATATGACCATTGGAAGCTACAACTTGATAACCACGTCCTAAATATTTTTTTATAGTTTTAGCTTTAGATGGGGACTCGACGATGACAAGGCTGAAGGGACCTTTGTCTTTTACCATTTTTTTCTTTGTTACTTTTTTAGCTACTTTTTTAGCTACTTTTTTTTTGGCCGTCTTCTTTTTAGTCTTTTTAGCAGCGACCTTTGACGTTTTTTTTGCAGTTGCCTTCTGCGCTGTACCAGCTGCCATTTGAATGTCCTTTTAAGTCTGAATTCTCTCCAAGTCCAATTTAGTTCTCGTTAGTATTCAACAACTCATCTATTTCTTCAAGGTCAAATTCAGTTAGACCATATGGATTGTCTCGAGAATTGAGATCTTCATCTAAATATTTCTTACCAATTTCTTTTTCAATTTCATCTAATGACTCGAATGCATCAGGGTTTGGACGTTCTAGATTCTTTTCAATTTTGTCTAAATCTTGTTGCATCAGCAATTTATCCTCGTCCTCAACTATTTCATTTAGCAATCCTTCAGACTGCTCAATGTCCTTTTCAAGGCGATCAAGTTCCTTAAGATCTTTCTCATGATCCTTAAGAATGGAACGTTCTCTCTCTTGACGCTCTAGTTCATCAAGCTCATCTTCAGTAAGTTCGATTTGGTCTGCTTCTTCAAGAAGTCTCTGACTATCAGCATTGAGATTAAGTTCTACATCTAACTCTTCCAAAGTTGATCTTTTAGTCTGAGCAGCATCTTGCCCACCAGCATAGCGGTTTCTTGATTCACGTAGGGCCTGCTCTGCTGTTTTCGTTATTGCAAGCTGACCTAATTGTATATCATTGGTGCTATTACTTATAAGACCAGTTGCAAAGTTTTCAGAAAGTGTAATAACTGTTATCTCTCCAACTTTATAAGTTGGGTCAAGTGTAATTCGCTCATTAGTATTTCTATCAGTAAATGAGTAGGCTTCTAAAATATTTCCAACTTCGAGCCCATCTGCTCGACCTCTGTCAAGATAAACAACATCGCCGAAGCTAAAAATAGTTCGCCCATTATTATCAGCACCAATAATTGCTGCTTCAATATTTTGTTGATTAAAAGTTTTTAGAATTTTATCAATCTTTGGTGTGTAAACAGTTACCCTATCATTTCTTCTAATCGTTCCCTGGGTTGAAAGAATTTCACATACCCAAAGATCATTTTTCTTTCTAACAACTCTAATGCTTCCAGTTATAGTGTAGCGGTAACCACTTCTCTCTGAAATTGGGTGTTCAACTCGCCCTTCAGCTGAGTAAACTGAAAATTTATCTCCTGGACTAATCGCCAATGCAGGATCAAAGCGAACATAGATTGTATTATAATCAGTAAGCAATGTTCCATCTTTTTGAGCTGCTTCTATATAGCCAAGGTCTTGAACAATATTAGATGTTACAAATGTTTGAATATGAAATCCTTCACGAATTCTTCTTTGAACAATGGATGATTTATCAAAACCAACATCATCATAAGCATTAGGAATAACAACATTCAATTTTGTTTCAGGTGGAATATAGTTTTCATATTCTTTTTCAAGACTTAAAGAACTAATATTTTTAAGATCTTTATAGTTATAATCAGAAGCATTTTGAATGAAAACGCCTTGATTCTGCAGTCTTTTCCTTTCTTGAAACCATCCAGGAACGCTGTCTTCAGCAAAGTCTGAAAGATTATATTCTAGATCTCCAATTGATTGAACACCTTGAGCGGCATCATCTCCTTGAGAAAACGATCCGAGCTTAATATGAGGAGCATCTGATTCAGATCCTGTTGAAAAAGCTAGCATCATGCCTGGTTCAATTTGATGGGGATTTTTTATATAAGGATTTAAGGACCATACTTTTGAATAATAAAAACCAGTACCAAATAAGGTTTTAGAGATCTGCCAAAGGGTATCTCCACAACTAATTTTATATGTCTCGCTCAGTGAGTCCTTAGCTATATCATTCCACTCAGAGTCTGGAATCTTACTGCCAAGACTTTTAGCAATTTTCATTAGCTCTTTTTCTTCTTTACCAGCATCAAACTCTTGGACTTCAATTTTTTGCTTTTTCCCTTGAGCTTTTTTTATTTTTTTATCTTCTTTTTCTTTTTCAAATTCTTCAAATTCAATTTCTTTTAAAATGTCTTTAGCTTGATTACCCTTTTTATCACCTTCAAAAAAGATCTCTCCAACATCTTCTTTCAAAGCCTCGAGATCATCACTTTCCTCCCTTGCAGAAAGATCAATCTTTTTGGGAGTGGTAACATCTTCTCTTAAAAGCTCTATATCTTTTTCATCCAATAATTCCAGATCATCTTGTGAATAAGATAACCCTGAAAAAAGAAGAAGAGACAGGCTTAGAAGAAGTTCAATCACTAGTTAAGCCTCCTCAAAAAAGTCATGAAGAATAGCATAATATTGATCTTGTTTTTCTTTTAAGTTTAATTTCTCAGTACAAGCAATAATACGGCCTAGTGTTTTTAAAACAACACCTGAGAAAGCATGCTTGTTTACAATCTCTTCAAAAGCCTGCATAGCCAGATCATATTCTTTTTGCATGAAAAGAATTTCTCCAATATAAAATTGTGCTCTCACCTGAACTTGTCTAAATCTGGACTGTTGAAGCTTTCTAAATTCATCCATGGCATCTTGGACTGCGCCTTTTGCAAGGGCTGCCTCAGCTTTTTTATAACGAGAAATCTCTTCTTCAAGAACACGTATATCCTTGTCACTAATCTCATCAACTAGATTGTCTACTGCCAAAGAAAGATTTAGGTTCTCTGTTTTGGCCTTATCAATCATTCCATTTTTTCCAAACACATCAACTGTTTCAGTTAATCCATCCCCATCTTTAGTTGCAGGAGCTTCTTTAAGCTCATTCATAATGGCCATACTCTTTTGTTTTTCTCCTGAATCTATACGGGCAGCTTTCTTTTCTCTTTGAAGATTTTCGTACTTACTTAAAAGTTTATTATATTGCTCTTTTGAAACATCTTCAGTTGCTTTTGCATCTCCTTTTTTACTATCCCCTCCAAACAAGGCCCTTCTTTGGGTTAACCACGCACATGAGCCTAGGGTTGTGATACAAAATATAAATACTAAGAACTGGCTTGAGAATTTTTTGATCCTTGATGCCCCCATTAAGTCCTCCATGACTGGGAAGTGTTTTGGCTAAACACTTAATTTTTTTGACATTCCTATTCTTCTATTCTAATTCAAGCCATGAAATAGTCAATCGACATATAAGGATAAGCATTGAAAACATACTCAAGTACTCAGGAAATTTATAGAAGCAAAATTCGTGTGGATAAAAAAGACTCTGTTTTTACCTACTTTACATTAGAGGCCATGGAGAACATGTGTTTTTACTCCACTATTCAACACGAGCTTGGACAAAGGTTTAGAGACATTGTTATTCACGGGACAATCGAGTTTAAAGATGAAATAAAAAGAGTACTCGAAGTTTTAGCTCAGAAATTTCCTGTTGAAATACTCTCTGAAGAGGTTTTTGTTGACTCAAAAAATAATTGATAAATCAGTCTTCCAGCTTAAAAGTACCGTGTACGGACCAGTGAAGTCTTGGCGATTTGGCATGTCTTTGGGAATAGACCCTCTTTTCTACACCAGTACATGCTCTTTCAATTGTATCTACTGCCAACTTGGTCATATCCAAAATATTACTACAGAAATCAAAGAATATGTCTCTACAGTGAAAGTTCTTTCAGATTTTAAAGAACGCCTAAAAACCTCAGAGCCTCTCGATATTATTATGTTCTCTGGTTCAGGAGAGCCGACCTTAGCAAAAAATCTTGGTGAAATGATCATCGGAATCAAAGAAATATTACCTAAAGTTGAAATTGCAATTCTTACAAATGCAGTTCATTTAAATGAGCCTATTGTTCAAAAAAATTTAAGAAATATTGATCGTGTTATTGTTAAACTAGATGCCCCTAATGATAAAATCTTAAAACGTATAAATCGTCCTGCAGAAGGTGTGAGCTTTAAATCTATCCTTTCAGGCATTAAAGCATTTGCTCAATCTTATAAAGGAGCTCTAGAAGTTCAAATGATGTTTATGCCTTTGAATAAAAATGAAGTGGACGAGCTTGCTAAGCATCTAAAAGAAATCTCCCCGAAAGTAGTTCAACTCAATACACCTAAAAGACCTTATCCAATTGGATGGTACCGCGAAAATAGAGGCAACCATATTGGCCTTCATGATCATGAGACTCAAGAGCTCAAAACTGTAACTATTGAAGAAGCTCAAAACCTTAAAGAAAGTCTTGAAGCAAAAACTGGTCTTGAGATCCTTAGTGTTTACAGATAAGTAATTAAAGATTCTCTTTTATATAGTTTATAACTTCATCATGGTGAGTTTTTGTTTTTACTTTGTCCATGATGTGTTTAAGTTTTCCATCTTTTCCAATGATAAATGTAGTTCTCAACACACCATCATATTCACGGCCCATAAACTTCTTTCTCCCCCAAGCACCATATTTATTAGTTGCTTTTTTATCTTCGTCAGATAGAAGAGTGAAGTTTAAGTTTTCTTTTTCAATAAATTTTTGAAGTTTTTTAATAGGGTCTGGGCTTACACCCAATACTACTGTTTTAAGTTTTTTAAACTCCTTTGCCGTGTCTCTTATACTGCAGGCCTGAACTGTACAACCTGGTGTCATCGCTTTTGGATAAAAATAAAGTACAATATTATTTTTACCTTTAAAGTCTTTAAGGGAAACCTTGTTACCATCTTGATCTAGAAGACTAAATGCTGGTGCAAGATTGCCTATTTTGGGAAATGCCATAAATACTCCTTACCAATTATCTCTTTTATTTCGTAGTTCAATTACTCTATCTTTTGTCTTAGCCTGTAAAAATAGATTATAGGTTCTCTCTTCGCCAAGAGTTGCTGCTGGGAAATCTCCATCGTTGATCGCATTAGTATTTTTATAAGCAGCTAGTTTTTTTTGTGCAAACTCATTTTCTGGCACAATAGAAAGGCTAAAGTTTAAATTCGACTCCCAGTAGTCATGCTCAGGATAGAGAATAAGATCATCTTCTAAGCTGCTAATTTTAGTAAGCAATGTCTGAGCAAGTATATTCACATCACCATCTCTAACATTGCCAACACCGCCATTAAAGATGGTATCTCCTAAAAAGGCTGCTTCTCTTTTTTGATTTTTTCGATATAAAAACCCCAAATGGCTGGGGTAATGCCCAGGAATAAAAATGATTTCAAAGTCTTCAGTTGCACTAAGCTCAACAATATCCCCTTCTCTAAGGGTATGAGTGTTTTGAAATCGACCTCCAATAGAGATAGGACAATAGACTTTAGGATTGTATTTCTCAATAAACTCCTCAACTCCAACGATATGATCATAATGCTCATGAGTAATAAAAATGAAATCTAGTGCTTCAAGGTGACTCATCAAAAGATTCTTATCTGAAGGATCTACTATTCCGACCTGTCCATTATCAAAAGTTAGAATATAATCATAGTTTCTAAGAGTATTTTTAGTGTAAAGACGATTTACTTCCATTGTGGACCTTTCAAATCTATTTTGAATTGATAAGATATAGTTTTGAAAAGGGAATGAAAATGGGAATCCACTTAAATATTGTCAGTCTATTATTTATCATCTTCTTAGCTGCAAAGTTTGGGGTGCAATGGTATCTTTCGCGACGCAATGGCAACTATATTATTAAGCATCGAGATAAAGTTCCCGAAAAATTCGCTCACAAAGTATCTCTAGAAGAGCATAAAAAAGCAGCAGACTACTCTATTGTTAAATCCAGTTTCTCAAGAATTACTATGTTTATAAATATTATTCTTCTTTGTTCCTGGACAATTTTTGGAGGTCTAAGCTGGATTGATTCTTTTTCTCAAAGCTTATTTCAAAGCTGGTACCTACGTGCAATATTTACTCTTGGAGCTTTTTCTCTCATTGGCCTAGTTCTTTCTTTACCATTGAGCCTCTATTCTACATTTGTAATTGAAGAAGACTTTGGTTTTAACAAAACAACTCCAAAAGTTTTTATGCTTGATATGATAAAAGGTCTTTTGCTTGCTGCAATCATTGGCCTTCCTGTCTATTTATTTCTTTGCTATCTTATTACAAATTCCGGAGGGCTCTGGTGGGTATGGGGCTGGCTTTTTATAACCGTTTTTCAATTAATTATTGTTTGGGCCTACCCAAGAATTATTGCTCCTCTTTTTAATAAGTTTGAACCACTTCAAGATCCGATCTTAAAATCTAAAGTGGAAGAGCTTTTAAAGGCTGCTGGATTTTCTCATTCTGGACTTTTTGTTATGGATGCCTCAAAAAGGTCTGCTCATGGAAATGCCTATTTTACAGGTCTTGGAAAATCAAAAAGAATTGTTCTCTTTGATACACTAACTAAACAATTATCAGCAGATGAACTAAAGGCAGTATTGGCCCATGAACTCGGTCATTTTAAGCATAAGCATATTATTAAATCTATGGGGCTCTCTTTAATTCTCAGCTTTATTGGCTTTGCAATACTTGGTTTTATGTATGAATGGCCCCTTTTTTATGAGGCATTCCATATTCAAACCCCCTCCCCTTATATTGCGCTTATTCTTTTTTCTACGATAAGTGGCACATTTACTTTTTTTATGACCCCAATAATGGCCTCACTCTCTCGAAAGAACGAATTTGAAGCAGATGCTTTTGCTGCAAAATACGCAAACGCTGAAGATATGATTAATGCACTTTTAAATCTATTTAAAGAAAATGCGAATACATTAACCCCTGACCCATTATTTTCTAAGTTTTACTATTCTCATCCACCTGCCAGTGAAAGAATAGCTGCTCTGGAGAACTTTTAAGATTTATAAAGAATTTCAAATAATGAATTTTTAAGAAACTCAAAATAATTTTTCCGATAGCTTTCAGATTCATTATGAATTTCGTGCCAAGCTCCCTCATAAGGGTTCAAAACAATAGTTTTTTCTATAGTACTAAAATACTCATTGATAGCATCAGGATCTATAATTGTATCACTTGTCCCATAAACACAATCTCCTGCACATTTGAGTCTTAAAGGTTTAGAAAATACATCCCTCATGGCAAGTACCATTTCAAGTAGGAGTTTCGAGTGAATCTTTAAACAATTATTAGGATCTTCTAAATAATCTCTGTAAATATTTGGGTTATGGGAAAGTCTTCTTAAATCAACCAGTCCTCCAAGCTCAACAGAAATTGGTTGTGAGCTAAGAAAGTTAAAAATACTCCTTGGAGCATATTTTACAAAGCTACCCATTAGGCCTGGCACACTAATAGAGGGCGAACTTAAAAAGATCTTCTCTGGATAATTTTCAGCGTTGGCAATCTTTTGCAAATAACCTGCTGTAATTAAAGCTCCCATAGAATGCCCAAATAAAATATAACGCTTTAAATTGTATTGTTCCCGCAACATATTAAGGATCTCATCAAGATCATTATAAAAATCACTAAATGAATCAACGTAGGCTCTTCTTCCGCTACTTTTTCCATGCCCCCTTAGGTCATAAAGTAAAATATTAAAATCTCTTGCAAAGAGATTCATAAGATAATTGTGCCGGCCCATATGTTCGCCGATGCCATGAGTAGCTATAAGCCAAACAGGAGAATCAACTTCCTTTACTTGAACATGTAGATCAACTTTATCTCTAAGGGTTAAAAACTTGCTCTCTGTTAACATTTCTCTCTTTTCTCCCTAATATATAATGAAAAGAATAAATCAATTCTAGTCGCTTTAAAGCTAAAACTGAAGGGTAATTATTTATGGATCAATACTGTCCCGTTTGCTTCAACAAAACACTGGTTGTTGCTCAATCTGGTCTCGTGAACGTTATCGTTAATGGTATGCAAATGGATGCAGGGCGGATTTTATTTAACGCAGGACAATTCGGAAAAACGATTAAAGAAGACTTAGCAAAAAAACTTGCTGAGTTTTTTGAGTGGTATAGCAAATTTCAAAACAAACAAGCAATTAAAGAGCTTCACCTTGTCTCCACTTCTTTTAAATGCCTCAATGGTTGCAAGATCGGTAATCAAAATATGTCAGTGATCGATCATCTAATCACTAGAAAAGAAATTCTTCAAATACTAAGTGAAGCTAGTGAAAAATTTGGAATTAAAATTGATCTTAAAGAAGAAAATATTAATTAGAGTACGAAAGTGCTAGGAATTTTTCAAACCATTCTGAAGATCTAAACCCAAAATGCCCGCCATAAGGTAGATTAATAATTGAATTATTATTCTCCTCCCAAACACCATCATGATTTATAAAATCATCTTGAGAAGTTAAAATCCTTACCCTTCTAATATCTAACTCTTGGGCCTTGTTTATCCAGTAATTTAAATTCCCTTGTTCTGAGCGAAGTTTAGAAAGAACTTCCGGAGCATTCTCTTCTAAATGAGTTGTAAAGCGAAGTGACTTTCTCCAATCTCTGTACTGAGAGGAAAAAACACCATAGATAAGTCCTGGAATAAAATCGAGCCCAGCACCTTTTACATAACTTTTTAATGTGTCAACAAGTGAGGAATGAAACCCCACATAGACAGAAAGATATCTTGCAATAGCAAGTTCATTATCACTAATTTCATCACTTCCCTTGGCCCTACAAAGACCTAATACAGCAAATGGATAAGAGAGCAAATAATTAATTTTATAAAATGAGCTGGTCTCGTTCATAAGATCATCAATTTTGCTAAGTGAATCCCCCATATGGTAAGGAGGACTAATCAAAGTAAAATCTTTTAAAAATGGAGATCTACTTTTAGCGTCTATATAAGAAAGAATCGATGAAACAAATGCTCCATAACTCACACCAAGAACTCTAATATTTCTAACTTTAATATTAAATTTATTTCCAAACTTTAATGCAGATTTTAAAGCTTCATGTATAGCATATGCTTCGCTTTCAAAATCTCCTGGCAGGTAAGTAGGACTTCCACTTACAACATTTGATCCCCAGGGGTTAGGAAAAGCTAAAATATTATGACCTTGGTTAAAAATAATACTTGAAAGCCTTCTTACTTGCCTATCATCTACATTATTAAACGCACCCGGAATGATCACGACCAAATCTCTTCTTTTTGAAAATGCGTCATGATGTAGTCCAAAACGAGATTGAATTTTTCCTTTAGTATAATAAGGATTATTTAGGCCAACTTTAAAAGAAAACTGTGGTGAAAAAACCTTATTATCTCTGGGCTCAGTGCATGACCCCCATACTGAAGTTACATAGGGATTTTTAAGAGGAAGCTCAAAATTGTGAGAATGATCTCTCACGGCCTGCTCCCAAGGGGCCATTCTAGGTAATGGAGTATGAGCAAAACAAGCAAATGCTAAGCTAAATATAATAATACCGTACTTCAAATAAATTCCCCTTAGTACCAGCCTATTACTCTCAGAAAAAAAAGTCTATAAACCAATTTATGAAACGCTTGTTTCATAAATTCCTGACCGGTTTTGTCCTGAAACACCTTGTCGAAAAACTAAAAAGCTAATGAAATTCATCTATAACAAATTTGCTTACTTATTTATGTTTTTAACTAGGTTTAATTTAAATATTAGGCATGGAGGTTTAGATGAGAAATATTTGGGTATTAACGGATCAAGAGAACACTATAAGATTCTTATGGGCCCTTAAAGACCATAGCGTTCTTTTTCTAAAAAATGCAGACGATCTAATTAAAAAACTTAAGGATCAATCTCCTGATATTATTTTTGCCGACTCCCTCCAACTTCTCATGCATGCAAATGTACTTAAAGAAAATATGAAAAAAGATATTCAGCTTATTATTACTTCAAGACAGGAGTCGGAAGAGCTATGGGATTTTTTCAAAGAAGTTGAGCCTGAAGATATTATGCTAGGACAATTAACCGAAGAGCATATTTCTGCCAAAATAGCTTGCTGTCATAAAAGAAGTGCTAAGATTATTCCTATTCCCAAACAGATTCATCATTCTTTGAGTAATTTGCTAACAAAAAAAGAGAGAAAAATTTTAGAATATCTTATTGAAACACCTGGTATTTATATATCTAAAGATAAAATCACAACACAAGTCTGGGGGGAAACTATTGTTTGCCCTAAAACAATTGAAGTTCATATTTCAAATATTAGAAAAAAAATTCGACCACTTAAAATGGAAATTGATTATTCCAGCACAAGAGGATTTTGCTTAATATCAAGAGAAAGTGGGAATTTAAGGCCTACTACACTCTGATTTCTTAAAAACTATTACCTTCTTTAGTTTTAACGCAACACCAATACGGAAAAAGCTAGACTCTATTGCTTAGATTTGCTTTTCTTTTGTAAGCGAATTTTATCTTGGAGGAATTTATGTATAAATTAATAGCAATAATGCTTGTCTTTAGTATTACTGCATTTGGACATTTTAGAAAAAATGAAGAGAGCTCAAGAAGTGATTCTGGAATATTTGGTCCTGAGTATGCACAGATCCAGCAAACAATGCAAAACCTAGTAGATCTTTACCCAGATAAAGTTGAACTAATCACTCTTGGCCAAACTGTTAAAGGAATTGATCAGCAAGGGATTATAATAAGCAAAAATTCAGGTCCAAAAAACTTATTTGTTATTACTGGTGCAACTCACGGAAATGAATATCTAAATATTGTAGATCGCCTTATGAGTGAACTGGTAAAAACTGAACATTCTGAATACAATGATTTTTTAAATAATGATGGCGCTTATCTTGTTATTCCTGTTTTAAACCCTGATGGTTATGATTCAAGAAGAAGAAGTAATGCTAACGGAGCTGATCTTAATAGAGACTTCCCTATTGAGCCAGCAAGCCACGATGGACTTGTTCAGCCTGAATCAAGAAATCTTGTAAGCTTTCTATCAGATTATACTGCTAGTACTGGTGCTCAAGTGAAGTTAGTTGTGGACTATCATTGCTGTAATGGATCTCTTCTTTATCCATTTGCCTACACAAGCACCAAAATTGATGATCAAGATTTAAATGCTCACCAAAGAGTTGGTGCTATGATGGAAACTTATTTCCCTGGTTACGCATATGGTATTACTGGCGAAATTTTAGGTTATTACCCACTTGGTACAACTAAAGACTATTGGTATCTTACTTACAATGCACTCGCTTTTACTTTTGAAGGTGCATGGAGAAAAGAAAAGAACAAGTTTTCTAACCATCTCAATTGGTGGAAAGAACTAAGCTCTACATTTAATTAATTGTAAGAAGAGGATTCTTTTAAAGAATCCTCTTCTTTATTTACCAGCAAATACGCTTTTCATTCATTTTATCTTCACAGCGCTCTTTTGCATTATGTCCACCAAAACCGCCTATTCCACTAATTAATTTTTCAGTTTCTTTGCCTGTATCAAGATCAACAATGATTAGATGAGCATAGTATGAATCGCTAAACCATCCCGTCTTACATTCACAATAAGTTATTTTTTGTCCTCCATGCCCATTTCCCTTACCGCATTCTGATTCTGGGTGCGAAAAAGCTGAAGTCATTACTGTTGCGAGAAAAAATACTTTTAAAAATTTCATGGGTTCTCCTATGGTTAAACTCCCAGAGAAAAACTACCAAATAGAATTATTTTTAGAACTGCCAAGAGATCCCGAAACCTAGAAAAACAATGAACTTTTTACAATTTGAGTTATTGAAATAAAAGAGAAGAGTTCATAAGCCGGTCTTTTTTGTTTAAAACAAAGGCGTCACCTCTTTCAACCAACCTTTCAGCTTCTTCTAAGAGTTTGTTATCAGATCCTTTAAAGTTTTGTCCTAACATAACTCCGATTGAATTATTAAGAAAATCCATATAGGTATTCATTTTTTGGCTATGAGTAAGTCCTTCAAACAAATCCTCTGAGTCAATATTTTTATCTCTTACCTCTCTAAGTGCAAGTATACAAAGTGCAGCTTCAGCACCTAAATGCTTAGATAAAAGAGCAGACCAAGCAATATGTCTATGAACATCATTAAGCCCTTTATCTAAAAATCCTATAAGTCGCTGAAGTTTTTGACTAAACTGACCAGTTTCTTCTTTCCTATATTTTTCATCAAAATAACGAAAACGAAATGGGATACTTAAAAAAGCTTTTGAACCTGCAGCAAGTGTAAAATGAGAAAGCCTTGGCAAAGACTCTTTGGTTAAAAGCTCAATATCTGACATCTTTGCAGGAGCAATATATTCGGCCACAAAAGCGTTAATCGGATTTTTAAACAGAGTGATTTCTTGGTTAAGCTTCAGGAGATCATTAGTCACAATATTTAAATCTGGGTTTACCCACCATTTAATATCGCCCTTAACTGCTGGCCTACTATTAACAAGGGAGTATAGTTCATTATAGCCTTGTTTATGAGCACGCTTGCACAACTGAACTAGATCGTTAGCTATTTGAAGTTTTTTAACCTCTTCAAGCTCAAAGACCAACCTATTAATACTTTCCAAATCAAAAATGATTTCAGGATGGCAATTTTCACCAGTTAAAGAGCTTGCCTTTAAAAGACCAAAATTAAAAGTTGCAAGTAATAGAAGAAAGATCTTGATCATAAATTACTGTGTTCCAATACGAACTCCCATCACATAAATATTATCACTTCTACCGTTAATAATGACTTTGTCCCCTGGAAGATTTTCAAAATCTAGAGGAGGAGTTGCTGTATAAAACCCTTCAGGGCCAACATTTTCATTACGAGAGAACCAAACAACGGATCCATCACTTCTTTGAACACCCATGGAAAGTTTTCCCCAGCCTTTAGTACCAAACCCACCATCATCGTTTTGATAATCCACATTATTATGTAGATCACCTGCGGAAACTTCTATTGAGACAATATTCTCACCATTGTTAATAGGATAAATTAAACTTGGTTTGCTATAACTTCCTATAACTTCGGCCTTAGGATAAATACCATAGCCTGTTTTCTTTTCACCATAAGATCTTCCGCTTAATGTTTCAGGGTCACCGAAATTGAGTCCAGGTGTAAAAATATGAATATCGTATTTAGAGGCTTTTTCAGGAAGAACGCAAAAATTTAATTGATTTATAATAGTATGATCACTTCCACTTCCTCTAAGCTTAATTCCATCTGGGGCAATCTTAAAAAGCCTGTCTCCACCCTTTACTAGTCGATTTCCAACCTTTGGCCATTCATAAAGATTGTCATATTCTGGGCTATGACTAATTTCAGCATACTTAGCACCATGGCCACCACTACTCGATCCGGCCCAATAGCGCCAACTGCCGTCTTCATCATGGACGTAGACAGAGGTCATCCCTGGTACATCATCATATTCTGTTTTCTTGTTCCACCCTGTTTCTGTTGATGGGTCTTGTCTATGAGCAAGTACTAAGTATGACATATTTCGTCCTCTTAAATGCTCCGGCACTGCTAAGTAAATATGCTCACCTGGATTAATTTTTTTATCCCCAACTTTATAAGTAGCACAACTTGAAGTCTGCTCAGAAGGAGTTGTAAGAATACCTTTTATAAGATCATTAGCGATTCCATCACTAGCTATAATTTTGTTTAATCTTTCTTCGCCCGATTCTGTTTTAGGTATTACTCTTGGCTCAAGATCAATAACACCAGGCTCAACTCCAATAGTATCTTTTTCATCAACGAGCCCAAGGCGGTTTTTAAGATAATCAACTAGGTCTTTAACATAATCAACTAGTATAGCTAGAACAGTAGGTTCTTTATTAAGCTCTGCACATTTTTGTAATGCAATATCGTTAGCACTAATTGAAAGAGTAAAGATTGCTAAAACAAACATCAATAAATAATTTTTCATACTATTGTCCTATTAAATGGCGTCTTCCACCGAAATATAATCCACTACTGATTACTTTATCTATAAAATAGATGCCCATGGCACTTACTGGTCGACCTAGGCAAAGAGATTTAGAGATTAAATTATAGACAAAAATTCTTTTTGGAGCTGCTGCTAAATTATACATTAAGTTATACTGAAACCGGTCATCAGCTAAATTTCCTGTTTGGTAAGCACCAGCAGTTTTCTGATAGTCTTGATTCATAATCTCTTGAAAAAGGACTTCTTCAGCTGCATTTCGAACAGGTGTCTCTACTTCATCCTTTAGAACTTCTTTTAAAAGACCTGTGAACTCTTCATCTAATGAGAGTTTTTGAATAAGACTATTTAATGAATTCAACGCTTCTTCATTCGACTTATCAGCAATAATTGCATGAAGATCCTTTTTCGCTTCGGCAACTGAAGTTCCAAAATAAAGTCCATAAAGCCTTGAATCTATGAAGTCTACTGAACCTGCAACGGTGTATTCAGTAATTGCTTTATTAAGCGTGCCTCCTGTAACTTTAGACATAATAAGACCAGGGATTTTCCCAAAGATATAGGAGGCTATAAACTCCCAACCAAGTTTTTCAATCCATACCTTATCGATATCTTGATCTAGGTGAGTTAAAAGATAAGCTGACATATTAGTTATAATATTGGCCCTTGTTGAAAACTTCTTAAATTTTTCAAGAGTCGCTTCATCTTTAAGACTTGACTCACCTGTTTTGCATTGACGTAAAAGCTTTTCTTTTTGAGTACGTAATACTTTTGCTTGGGAAGAGGCCATATCAAATATTTCATTATCTGTTATGCTACCCGAATACTCTGCTCTTAAGTCAGTTAATATCTCAGATCGTTTATTTGCTTCAAAGTTTTTCAAAGAGTTTTCTTCTTTTAAAAAACGAGTCAGGACTGCTGAGTTTTTAGGTGCAATCCCTTCTTTTAAAAGATGATTAAAATCTTTAACAACAGAAACCTTAACACTGTCTGGGTAATCATCAATAAAGGAGAGAAGATTAATTGCTCTATTGGTCTCGCCGATAGTTTCTGGTGCTTTATCTAATTGTCTGACAAAATTTGTAACAGACTCCTCTGATAAAGAAAGCTCATCTGCTTTTGTTATGAAAACTTCTTTAAGTTCATTTGAAAAACCATCGAACTCTGAAAGCTCTTTATTTAATGAAATTGTCTTACTTGAAGAGCTAAGACTAGCAGATGTCAAAGGAGCCTTTGTGTTAAATAGGTGTCTGCCAAAGACTTGGGCAAATCTTTCTCCCCAGTTGAAACTAACCTGAGTAAGCGGGTTATTAATTGGGTATGCGGCCAATGATAAAAGCTTACCTGTCCCACTCCAAGTATAGCTAAATCCATTCCCTACACCTTTAGAGACTTTAACTATTCCGCTAGTGGCCCTTGATTCTCTTGCTCTTTTAATAAGAGTTTTCATTTTGTTTATATGCTCACCACTATAAGTAGTCGATAAGTTTGGTCTTATAGGTGGAATGAGGTCATCTAGTTTATTTTTAACCTTAGCTAGATAAACAACACCTGCACTATGAAATCTCTCTGGCGTCTTAAAAAACTTGGTAAGTTTGCCTGCAGCTCCAAAGCCGCCTTTTATGGCCACAGTTGCACCACCTGTTAAAAAGGCCGGAATAGCTTCAGAAACCACTGCACCAATAATAGCGCATCCTCCGTTAAAACGATCACCACAGGAGAGACAATCCCAGCCAGCAAAAGGCTCTAAACATTTGCTCAAGTGCGGCTTTCCTGACCAGCGCTGACATAAAAGATCATTTTTAACCCAACCATTAAGGGCTCCTATAAAACCTTGCCAAAGATTTCTCATGGCCGTTGGAAAATCATCCATCAAGCTTTGAAACGCTTCATCATCTTCAGAAACTTCTGCTAGCATTAAATGCTTCATTGAGCTCTCATCATCATCTTCTAAGAAGAGGTTCATAAATTTTTGGGCCCCAGTCTTAATTCCCCTTCCGGCCATCTTAGTTAGTCCCCAAATACCATCAAATAAAAGACCTGCAAGCTTAGTAAATTCACCTGCAACATGAGATAGACAACTATTATTATAATTAAGACATTCTTTAGTGGGATCTTCTTTTTCAAATAATAAAAGAGGTGTAAGTAATGAGCTACCAAGAGCACATTTTAAATCTTTACCACATTGCTTTTCTACACTTTTAATTTTTTCACTTGAGCAATTAATATTATCCAAGGATGATTTCAAACTAAAGAAATTACCGATATCATCCTTATTGGCCAAACTAGTATCTCGACATCCTGTCTGCGCTCCAGCTTCGTTAAAATTAGAATATCTTTTTCCAAAAGAGAGAATTTCATAATTATTTTCAAGATCGTCCAATATATCAAGGCAATATGATCCAGTTCCGCTAGATATACTAATATCTAAGCAACGTTTATCCTTCGCACTTGCCTCTAATGTTTTTATATTATCAATAATATCTTCCAGGCAAGTTTCTTTGGAACAAAATTTTTCAAACCAAACAGATTTTCCTTCTTCGCTTAAACTGATTAATGATTGATCACAATAAACAGCAGCAGAGTCAGCACATCTATCTACAATAACTTTGGTACTTTCCTTATAAATATTATCTAAATGCTCCAGGTAATTACTTGGATCTATTTTGTTATCTTTAAAAACATTTTCTAAATATTTTTTATAGCTTGGCCAATTAAACTGGTTTTCACCATAAAGCTCATCACTGCGAAGTTTACAGTCTCTTATTTGTTCAGCTGCAGAGAGACTATCAATAGTGCAAACATGTCCGTAAATAGTTGTATTACAAGGTATTGAATTTTCACTTTCACATCTATACTTTAATATTTTTCCGTCATCGACTAATTGTCCAAACCCAATAAATCGCTCTATTATTTGTGCACCCATCATATCAGTTGATGGGATGCAACTCTCTTTTTCCCATACATCATTCCAGCCACCATAAATACAAGCTTTTTTACCAAAATCACTTGCAATAGATTGTAATACTCTAGAGTTATTAAAAAGCTCATTACCAAAACAAAAATTGGAAAACCCAAAAGCTAGAATAATTAATATTTCCCTAGAGAGTTTCATTTGCAGTCAAACTCCCTAATTAAATTTTTAAAATCTTGTTCATGAGCATAATTCTCTTTCAGTCTTAAAGATTTTATTTTTATAAGATAGGTATAACATTGAATAAAATAACTTTTTTCAACATAAGCATTATCGTTAAACTGATAGGAAAAACCTAAGGTATGAGTCAGGTGACCACTCTTATTTTCTGACAATGTGTAATTGTAAAACCTATCAATTTCAATTTCATGTTTCTTGGCCCAAGTTTTCTTCTTATCTCTATAAACCTTTTGTTCTTTTTCTAAACCAGAAACTTCAAAGCTTTGAAAAGTATCTTGAAATTTAAAGCTAATCTGACTTCTTTGAGTATTTTCTTTAGGAGAAAAAAGTATAAATGGGAATCCCCAAAAGTCTTGTTTTAAAATCCAACCATCAGGCACTGAAAAATAAACAGATCCATTTGCATGGTCTCTAAACTCTGCTTCTTTTCCATAGCTAATAGAGCAAATTAAGACCATCTGCCAGATGGTCAAACTTCTTAATATTTTTTTCATAACTCAACCTTATGAAGCTTTAAGCCTCACTGGTTATTCGGAAAAAATAGGATAGAAAATTAATTTAATATTAATAGCCGACTACGCAGGTCAAGCAAGGACGTAATTAATCAGAGCTGGTAAACCCTTTATTTTTTGTCTTCTATTAAAGACGATTTCAAAATATCTACTTGCTTGATCCCGGTTGCGGTAAAGATAAAAAGCTTATTATAGGTTGGCTCATTTTTCTTATAAAGCGCTATGGCTTCTTTTATGCATTCTTTTTCGTTTTGTGGTGCTGGTAAAATCAAGTTATCAGGGTATGTCTTTGGCCCATTTAAAATAATCTGGCAATAATACTCCTCACCGACAACTGTATTCATACTTAAAATAAACAAAAGTAACATCATTTTTTTTAACATAAAATTTCCTCTATTCTGAAATTGTTTCACTCAAAGTTTCTATATAATTTGCAGGGACTTCA
>CAYGJN010000053.1:0-18366 GCA_964350135.1 uncultured Bacteriovoracaceae bacterium
GTTTTTTAGTTTTATCAAGTTGAGATTTTTCTTTTTGAGTCTTAAGTTTATCAATTTTATTCATGACCAAAAAAGTATTTGCAGTAAAACTTCTTAAGTATTTATGAAAATCTTGGTCTGCTTTTTGGTCTGGATGTCTCGCGTCCTGAATTCCCAGCAGAAGAAAACTGGGAGGTAAAAGTTCAAAGAAAAGCCCTAGAAGTGTTTTCCAGTTTTTTGCCATTTCTTTTGAAACATCAGCATGTCCGTAGCCAGGAAGATCAATTAAATAATAAAGATGATCATTACCCATTTCAAAACTGAATATATTAACGGCCCTTGTTCGCCCAGGTGTTTTGGATGTAATAGCTACTTTATTACCAAAAAGAGCATTGATAGTAGAAGATTTTCCAACATTAGACCTTCCCACCATGGCCACACCAATGGACTCTTGATGAAGAGCTAGCCAATCCCTAAGTTGTTGCGGGCTTGTGATGGCCAGAAGAAATTTTGTTTTTCCTCGATCTATTTGGTTCATAATTTGTACCTAAGTTCTAAAACTTACTCTCTATCCTTACTTATATGGCTTAATTATTGGCATTCTTTTTGTACGTGTTAAGGAAAAGGAGGTCAAGTATGATGATCAATAATCATTGGTATTGTAAGAGATTAAAGTCTCAGGGTGTGAAGTATGGAGATGAAATTGTTTTTAGTCCTTTTGGTGCAAAAAAAACTAAAATTAAACTCAATAGAAAGACTTACAGATTTACAACAAGTGACTGTAGTGAGTTTTGGTCATATCAATTAAAAGTGTTTCAGAATCTTAAAATTGATATTCTACTTTCTTTACACCAGATAAATAGAACAGACGAAGTCTATTGCTTGCAAAGTTTAAATGGTGAGCCTTTTAAGATTAATGGCAATTTAAGTACCCACGCCTTTGTAGAAAAAGGTGATCAAATTGAGTTTGGACTAAACTTGATAAGTACAAAAATTACTCAAACAATATTAGAAAATGCCCTTGATCTAAATACAAAAGGCTTGCCCGTTCTTATTTTGGGGGAGACTGGAAGCGGAAAGTCTTTTTTGGCTAAATCTATTCATGAAACCAATCAAAAAAGAGGACCATTTGTTCATATTAATTTATCAAGTTTTTCTCGAGGGCTAGTTGAATCAGAGCTCTTTGGACATATTAAAGGCGCTTTTACAGGAGCATTACAAGATAAGCCTGGTGCTATTAAAGAAGCTCAAGATGGAACATTGTTTTTAGATGAAATTGACTCTTTGTCTGAAGAGCTTCAAATCAAACTGTTGCTTTTTCTCGACTCAATGGAGTACCGAGCTGTGGGAAGCTCGAGAGTTAGCAAAAGTAATGCACAAATTATTTTTGCCAGTGGTCGTCCACTAGAAAATCTTGTTTTAGAAGGTCGTATTAGAAAAGATTTTTATTTTAGAATTCAGGCCGCTCACAAAGTACAATTAAAGCCACTTCGAAATGATAAAAAGCAAGTAGAGATATTTTGTGAAAAATTTGCAAATGAAAAAGGGCTCTTTATATCAAATGAGCTTGTTCAGTTCTACAAACGGCTTCCATGGCCAGGAAATATTAGGCAGTTGAAGTCACATCTTTTAATAAAAGAGGCTCTTTCAAAATCAACGAAAATTGAAAAAGGTCCAGAAGATCTTGAGTTATTAGAAATGGATAATATTTTTAATATTACAAGCACTCAAACTATTGAAGATTTTGATACAGTGAAGACTAAGTATTTCCAATATGTCTTTGAGTCTGTTCAGGGGAATATCAAGCTAGGTGCAAAACTTTTAAAAATAAGCCCGACGACTTTTAGGGAAAGTATTAAAAAAATAAGTGCTTAGCCACCGATAATGCTGTCTATACTAACAATGCCAACTTGGCCTTTATAGCCTCTGTTTTTGAGAAGTACATTGAGCTCTTTTTTGATTTTTGCCTTTATGATTTCTTTTCCTTCGTTTTGAAGGATAAACTCAGGCTCCATAGGTTCGACTTGGCTAATAATATAGTCTCGAATCTCATGCTCATGGTCTTGAATAAATTTTCTCGAATACCTAGTGGTCATTTCAAATTTAAACTCTATTCGTAGACCCTTCATAGATTTAGGGTCTTTTGGTTTAATATAAACAGGGACTCTTAAATCTGAGAGAAGAATTTGTCGTGTCTCATTTTTATAATAATCACCTCTTTTTCTATCAACTGCAGCAATCTCTCGAATAGGTTCTTCTGTGATTTCTTTAACGATATGAGAACTTGATTTATATGTCTGAATAGCTCCTATAATTCCAAATGCACCAACAATTAAAGATGTGGCAATCACATTAGGACTGAGTAAAACAAATGGAGCTTTAATTTTTGTCCAAATAAAGACTAAGACGACACCCAGTAGAGCGAGCATTTTTTTACGATCAGCTCCCTTAGTTTTCGCCTTAATTTTATCTGTCTGAGTCTTAACATCTTCTTTAATTTTTCCAATATCAATTTGCTTAGTATAAGTAAGGCTTTTATCCTTGAGATTAACAGCCTTTGTTTTAAGCTTGTTTTTTTTGTTTTGAATACTTTTCTGAGAAGCGGTGACACCATTTTTCAGGCCTTGAGGAACTAGTTTACCTAGGGCATTTCCGATTTTTGAAAAAACCACATAGAGTAAGTCATTTAGCTTATCTAGAATTTTTATTATTTTATCCAAGACCAATGTCTCCTTGTGGTGCTCCTCTATAGTTTATCGGTTGTTGGGACTTTCATCTTATAAAGAGATTAAATGAAGGGCAAAATTTGCCTTGAGTACAGTGTTTGCTAAGAAGGCTTTATAAACCTTCCGTTTAGCAGATAGGAGTTTAGTGGGTAATCTAAGGAAGGAGTCCCTGTGAGACATAGTCAATATTTAATTCTTTTATTAATCATAGTTTTTACTACTTCATGTGCAATGATGGGCAACCAAAGAACATTTCTTGATGAAATGGATCAGGAAGAGAATTTCTTTGTGGCCAATAGAGACTTTAGAGTTGCAGCAGGAGATGGTAGTAATGGTCATCGCAGCCAAGAAGAGATTATGGAGAGAACTCCACTTGATGGCCCTGATCAAGAAAAATTAATTGCTAATAAAAGACTCAGCGCTGAGCTAAATAAACTTTACCAAGCACAAAGTGATTTTGCTCAAAGGCATTTCCACAGATATGAAGGCTATATTCAAACAGTTTCAGAAAAAATCTTTTTTCTTAGGCTCGAGAGTCTTGATGAAAGAAATGAGTACCTTTATAGCAAAGGTGCACCTATTCATAGAGACCTAGAAAATATGAGCTTTAGAAGACCTGCTGGAGAGCTTTTCTTAGGCATGCGCAAATCAGAAGTGATTCAAACATGGGGAAGACCAACTCGCAGAGATGTAGCAGGAAATCCTACTCACGAGAATGAACGCTGGGCCTATTTTGAAAGTGGCAAAATTAGGTTCGTTTATTTTGAGGCAGGCAAAGTACAAGGTTGGTCATTACCAGACTAGCTATGACTTGACGTACCAAGATGAGCATATAGAATCATGAGCTAAATATAGATTTTGACCGGCTAAATGCCGGTTTTTTATAGGTGAGAGAGAATGGATTATGCCCTAGAGTTTGAAAAACCAGTTCACGAGTTGGAAAATCAAATTAAAGAGCTGAAAGAGGCTTCGCAAAAACAAAATATTGATATTACAAGTGAAGTAAAAGCGCTTCAGACTAAAGTTGATCAGATGATCAAAGAGATCTATGAAAACTTGTCTCCTTGGGACAGAGTTCAATTATCCCGCCACCCTGCAAGACCCCACACTATCGACTATATAAGTACTATTATCGATGATTTTCATGAGCTTCATGGAGACAGAGGTTTCAAAGACGATCCTTCAATGATTTGTGGCTTTGGTAGGCTTGATGGCCAAAAAGTATGTGTGATTGGGATCGAAAAAGGTAGAAAAACAAAAGAGAAGATTATTCATAATTTTGGAATGCCTAATCCTGAAGGCTATAGAAAAGCCTTAAGAGTGATGAAGCTTGCCTCTCAGTTCAATATTCCAATTGTTACTTTAGTTGATACACCTGGCGCTTATCCTGGACTTGAAGCTGAGGAACGTGGCCAAGCAGAAGCTATCGCAAATAATATTGCGGAAATGTTTGATCTTAAATCTCCAATTGTTACGGTTATTATTGGAGAAGGCGGCTCTGGTGGAGCACTAGGAATTGCCGTTGCCGACTCTGTGCTTATGATGGAGTACTCTGTTTATTCAGTCATTTCTCCAGAGTCTTGTGCCTCAATTTTGTGGGCAGATCCAAGCCGTGCAGAGATGGCTGCAAATGCACTTCAACTTGGTCCAAATAAAGCAAGTGAATTAAAAGTGATAGATGGAATAATTCCTGAACCAGCTGGCGGTGCTCATAGAGACCTAGAAGTTGCTGCTGATAATATAAAAAAAGAAGTACTAAAAAGAATTGCTCAATTAAGTGCTGAGCCTAAAGACAAACTTCTAGAGAATCGTTTTAGGAAATTTAGAGCGATGGGTAATGGAACTATTAAAACTGGTAGTGGTGATGATTTTAAAATTTTCAAAAAGTAGGCTTCAATGAATTCAATGACAGGTTTTGGAAAAGGTGAAGCCAGTGGTCCTAATTTTGCACTTTCAGTTGAGATAAAATCTGTTAACCATAGATTTAAAGATGTCCGTTTTAAAATGTCTTCTTTATTTAATGCCAAAGAGATTGAGCTTCGCAAACTAATTGATAAGAATTTCAAAAGAGGCAGTTTTGATATTTATATAAATTTCAAAAAACAAAATAATGTTAAAACCTTCGATGATCTTGATGAAGAAAAAGTAAAAGCATATATAAACCAAATTAAAGAAATTTGTGGAGACAGCGCAACCTCAATAGACATTCGGGCAACGGAGTTTTTGAGACCAGAGTTTTATAAAGATAAAGATGAACATAGAGAGCAAGAACTCTATTCATTAGTAGATACTGCTATTGTCCAAGCAATTAATAGCCTTCAGGAGTCAAGAGCACAAGAAGGTGCAGCACTCATGAAAGTTCTTGAGGACCATAAGCAACAATATGCCTCTCTTTTTCAAACAATTGAGACTAATGCACATGATTTTGAAAAAGGTATTCGCGAAAAAATCCTTGCTAAATTTGAAGAATACAAAGAACAACTCGATCAAACAGATAATCGTTTTTCTCAAGAAATTATCTACTATATGGAAAAGATTGATATACACGAAGAGATTAACAGAATTAAAACACATATCACTAAACTTGAAGAAATATTGCTATCAAAAAAAGAAGTTGGCAGACAATTGGATTTTCTTATTCAAGAACTTAATAGAGAGACAAATACCATTGGCTCAAAATCTAGTATTGCCCAAGTCTCAGAGGCAGTTATTCAAATGAAGTCCCAACTTGAAAAAATTAGAGAGCAGGCCCTTAACTTGGAATAATTATGACCGGAAAGCTCATAGTTATCGTAGCCCCTTCAGGGACAGGTAAATCAACTCTTATTGAAAAACTTTTATCAGAGCATCCACAGATAAAAGAGTCCGTTTCCATGACCACTAGACCAAAAAGAGAAGGGGAGGTGCATGGAAAGAATTATTTTTATGTTAGTCGGGATGAGTTTGAGTGGAGAATGGCTAAAGGTGAATTTCTTGAGTGGGCCAATGTGCACGGGAATTTATATGGCACAAATATGCAAATAGTAGAGGAAGGTCTCAAAAATGGAGAGTTATTGCTCTTTGATTTAGATGTTCAAGGCTGTGATTCCATGAAAAAGGCCTTCCCTGAGTCAAAAGTAGTCTTTATTGAGCCTCCAAGTGTTGACGAGCTTGAAAAAAGGTTACGGGGCCGTGGTACAGAAAGCGAAGATGTTATAGAGTTAAGACTTAGCAATGCCAAGGATGAGCTAAAGCGTAAGAATGACTTTGATTATTTAATATCCAACGATCACTTTGATGAGTCCTATGAGAGGTTAAAGCAGGTGATCCTTGAGATTATCAAAGGGTAAGCTGGTTGCAGCAATTAGATTTTTCCCATGAGCGGGAACTCAATATTGATACTCTCGTAAAACGAGTTGAAGCTTATTATCCTGAAGCTGATTTTGTTATGCTTAGAAAGGCCTACAAATTCGCTGAAAAGGCCCATAGTAAGCAAATCAGAAGTTCAGGTGAGCCCTATATAATCCATCCCTTAAATGTTGCTGCTACTCTCGTTAAATTAAGAATGGACTTGGATACTATTATTGCAGGTCTCCTACATGATGTTGTTGAAGATTGCGATATATCGCCTCAGACAATTGAAAGTGAATTTAGTAATAATGTTGCTCAAATTGTTGTTGGTTTAACAAAAATTTCAAAAATAAAATTTAAAACTCGTGAAGAGCATCAGGTTGAAAACTTTCGTAGAATGGTTGTGGCCATGGCCAAAGATATTCGGGTTATCATCGTAAAGCTTGCAGATCGAATGCATAATATGAGAACTCTTCAATATGTAAACCCAGAAAAACAGCGCAGGATCGCTGATGAAACTCTAGAAATTTATGTGCCTTTGGCGTCTCGACTTGGTATTCACTCAGTTAAAAGTGAGTTGGAAGATTTATGTTTAAGGTTTTCAAAACCTGAGAGTTATTACAAGCTTGCTGAAAAAGTCACTATGAAAAAGTCTGATAGGGAGACTTATATACGTGACACTATTGAATTAATAAATGAGAGGTTGTTGGAGTTTGCTGTAAAGGCTGATGTAAAAGGGCGACCTAAACATTTTTATTCAATCTATAAAAAAATGTCTAAGCGTGGAGTTGATTTTGACCAAATCCAAGATCTGCTGGCTTTTAGAATAATCGTTAACAATATTACTGAATGTTATAAAGTTCTTGGGATTATCCATTCTTCATTTACTCCAGTTCCTGGAAGATTTAAAGATTATATAGCAATACCTAAGACAAATAATTATCAGTCATTGCATACAACTGTTATTGGGCCAAAGGCTAATCGAATTGAAATTCAAATTCGTACAGGTGAGATGGACGAGGTTGCTGAAACTGGGGTTGCTGCTCATTGGAAATATAAAGAAGGCATCATGGGCCAGGCCGATAATAAACTTGGCTGGGTTCAAGAGCTTTTAGATATCTCTGAACAAGTAGAAGATGATAACCAGTTTATGGACGTGGTTAAAAACGATCTTGATATTGGAGGAGTCTTTGTCTTTACACCAAAGGGAGATGTGATTGAACTCCGGTATGGGGCAACACCTCTTGATTGTGCTTATTCAATTCATACTGAAGTCGGGCATAAATGCGTAGGGGCCAAGGTAAATGGAAAGATGGTTCCTCTTCGCTATAAACTTAAGTCGGGTGATATTATTGAGATCCTTACTTCAAAGTCACAAACTCCATCTAAAGATTGGTTAAATATTGTTAAGTCTTCAAAGGCCAAGGCTAAGATTAAGCAATGGTTAATGAAGATTGAACGTGAGAAAAATAAAGAGTTAGGTGAGAAAATTCTTGAGAAGGCCTTTAGGACAGTGGGAACATCATTGAAGGCAGTTATAAAAAATAATACCTTCAACAAGGCTATTGATAAGTATAATTATAAAAATGACGAAGAACTTTTCATTCATGTAGGTTCTGGTAAGCATCCGGTTAAAGAAATCTTGATGGCCATTCCTGGGCTTATGCCTGAAAAAGAAGATGCAAAACTAAAAGAAATCGATAGTCTTAGTAACAAGATTACAAAAACAGCACGTAAAACTTCAAGCCGAGACAATGCCGTTATCGTTGATGGCAATGATGATCTTATGGTGAGAGTGGCCAAGTGTTGTAATCCTATTCCGGGAGATCCGATTATTGGCTATATTACAAGAGGCCGTGGGATTACAATTCATAAAGGTGATTGCCAACGTATGGATCAATCTCAGTCCATGAGACAAATCGATGTTGAATGGAATAAAGAATACTCCTTCAAGCACCCTGTGAGTGTTCGTGTGATAACGCATGACAAGCCGGGGATTCTCTCTACAATATCTAAGGAAATAAACAATCTTGGAATCAATATTAAGACTGCCATTGCAAGATCACTTCCTGATGCAAAAGGCTCATTTATATTTGAAGTAGAAGTAAAAGATTACTCGGAACTTTTAAAAACAATAAGTGTAGTAGAATCAATTCAAGAAGTTATATCAGTTAGTAGGGTTTAGAATTATTTGCAGAATCTGATATCTGTTTTCCAATCAAACCAATGCCAGACTCTATATTCAGCACCAGTTATAAATTCTTCTCCGTTCCAGATATAGCCATCAGCAAAAAATTGGCCTTGCCCCCAGCTTGGAACCCAACATCTTTTAATATAGAAATCATTTGAAACTGAGTTATAGCAATCTCCACATAGAGGCTCCACTACTACTGGCTCAGAAAAAAAGAAGACACTCCAATCAGTGTCTTCTTCTAATGTTTTATTTTCAGCAAAAGCAGAAAAATTAAATAAGAATATAAAGGCTAATAAGAGTCTCAACTTAGTACCAACAAGATACTCTTTGAGTGCTCCAGTTATAACTCCACCAAGTTCCGTAACGAGTAACAGGAACCCAAGTATAACCATTGCTTACATAGCCAGTGTATAAGCCAGTTGTCTGGTACCAGTTTCTAAAATTACAAACTCTTGTTCCGTAATAACAAGGTGAACAAGCATAGTTTGATCCACCTGCGTTCCAATAGTATGTATTTGGATAGTAAGTTAGGTAAGCGTTAGCATTAAAAGAAAAAAGAGCTGTTGTTAAGAGCACAAGAGCAATAAGCTTTTTCATAGTTTTCACCTCAGAAATTATAGTTAAGATTCATATATTCGATCTATTGCATTTTATCAATGACTATTTGCACGATAAGGCCATTTTCTGCATCGCTCCTTTGAAATAGCCTCTAAATTAGCTAATTTAACGCACCTTAAACTCCGGGAGGACCCATGAAGTTTCTTTTTCTGGCGCTACTTTGCGTTAACGCTTTTGCTTCTAGCTTAACTGAAAATCAAAAGCTTGAAGACCTAGACCAACTAGTACGTTCTATAAAGGCCAAATACGGACCAATTCAGTTTAAAGAGACTGAGCTTGGTATCAATGTAGACATATTAAAAAATGAATATACACAGAGAATTAAGGCCACGAAAAATAATAGTGAATTCTATTACGAAATTATTAAGTTTGTAGGAGAGTTCAAAGATGGTCATTTTGGAGCATGGCTACCAACAGATCATGTGGGATCAGTTCCTTTTTCAACTTTTCTTTTTGATGGAAAAGTTCTTATTGAAGAAATTGATAGAAATAAATTATCAGAGAAAAAATTCCCATTTAGAGTTGGTGATGAAATAGTCTCTGTTGATGGACAAGATATTGCAGACTTTCTTGATGAGTACCAAGTTTATAGAGGTTCAGGTTCTGATTTAACAATGAGAACTCGTGCAGCTTATGCAGTCACATGGAGAAGAGGTCGTTATTATCCAGTTAAAGATGGTGAAGTTGTTTTTGGAATTAGAAAAGGAACTTCTAATACAATCGTTGAGGTAAAACTTGAGTGGGGCCTTACTGGAACTCCTCTTGATGAGTTTATCTCAACTAAAACAAGTACTAGATCAGCTAAAAAATCAGAATATAATCCTTTAATGCTTTCGATTCGTGAGCAAATGCAAGAAGACTTAGGTCCTCGTTTTGATAAGAGCTATCATTGTAGTGGAGAAACAAGAGTCGAAGTTCCTAACGATACAACTTATATTATGAAAAAACCTTTTGTTGCTTATTATTACCCAACAGCAAAAGGAAATATCGGCTATCTTCGTATTCCTCATTATTCTCCGCAAAATGCAATGACTGGAGATGATGAGTATGAGCTTAGATTTTCACAGTATGAGTATGCTGTATCTGAGTTAGAAAAAAATACAGTGGCTCTGGTTATTGACCAAGATCATAATTGTGGTGGTTCTGTTTTATACCTAGAAAAAATGCTAGGGCTTTTTATGAATACTCCGTACCCGCCAATGGGATTTACTCTTTTAGCAACAAAGTCGGAGTACTTAGACTTCATGAACTGGCTCAATGATTATGATGAAAATACTATTTATTATCAGAGGCTTAAGTCTGTGACAGAGCTTATTAAAGATTCATGGATGAAAGGTGAGTTCATGACACCGATGACGAATCTTCAAGGAATTGATAAATTAAACCCTAATCAGATTACATACACTAAACCAATTCTTATGCTTATTGATCATCAGTCTGGATCTGGTGGTGATGCATTTCCTTCTATGATGAAAGGGCTTGGAAGAGCTAAACTTTTTGGAACTCAAACAGCAGGTCTTGGGGGTCATGTTGAATCTCTTCCAGCACTAAGGCATTCTGGAATAAATCTTCGTATTACAAAATCACTTTTTTATAAGCCAAATGGTGATCCTGTTGAAAATAATGGAGCTATTCCAGATATTGATTATGTGACAACTCGTGCAGACCTTATGCATGGTTACCGTGACTATAGAGAAGCCTATACTAAAGCTATTCTTGATATGATTTAAACTTTTAGGCCCTCTTTAGGGAGGGTCTAATTTTCAACGAATATAGCTATGATAAAATGGGTTTCTAAACCACTCTTTATTATTTTAGGATTTTGTTCTTTAGCTCTTGCAGTAGTAGGGGCCTTTTTACCTCTTCTGCCTACAACTCCTTTTGCATTGCTAGCAGCCTTTTTTTTCTCAAAAGGTTCTCCTCGCCTTTATGGTTGGATAATTGAACTTCCCGTCATTGGAAATTCTATTAGGGACTGGAATGAGTTTGGTGTTATTACAAGGCCAATTAAAATTCTTGCTGTTGCTAGTATTTTACTTGTTATCTTTTTTATCAATATAAAGGATAGTATTCCTTATTACGGAAAAATTTCTGCAACGTTAACTCTTTTAGGTGTTGTAAGTTTTGTTGTGACAAGGCCAGAACAGAAAATCAAGCGTCCCATAAAAGTAAAAAAGCCTGCGCTTTAATGATTTTATAAACTTCCATTAATAATATTTTGAATGTTCTGAGCTCATTTAATGAGCTTTCGGTTCCTAGAAAATAGAATAAGTTCTTTTTTTCTTTGTTTAATGTATTAACAATTCTTTGTATTCGATAAAGGTGGTAGTCACTAGAAATAATTAGTACTTTTTGAATACCTTCTTTTTCTCTTATAAACCTAAGCATAGAAATAACGTTTTCTACTGTATTTCTTGCAAGATAATCAATTTCAAATTGATTGGAGTCAACTTCTTCACTTGGGGAAGCTGAATTTCTCAACAGTAGATCTACGGTGTTTTTTGCGTAAACACCTGTGATAAAAACTTTTGAGCTGGGATATTTTTTAGATAATTCAACAGAGAGGGGAATTCGTCCTTTATCTCCTGTAAAAACAACTATTAAATCAGGAGCTTTTTTATAAAAAGAAGTTTCAGTTAGATTAGATTGAAGTTTTGAAAAATAAACCAAGTAGAGACTGAAAAGAAAATAACAAACACCTAGAGCTACAAATAAGAGAGAAAAATTTGAGATATAACGTCGATAACGAGTTCTTGTAGTTTCAAAAACATATTTTTTAGCAAACATTAATAAATTAAACCCTTAATCTCAGAGGTTGTCTATTTGGTTAGCCAGAGTTTAGAGATTCTGTTGTTTTTTATAAGACAGCTCCAGACTGAAAAATGCTCTGCTCCACAAGCATAATCCCATAGCTTCATTCTAAAGGTGGCAAAGGGGTCTTTATCTGTAATATGGCTGAGTTCACATTTAAGATCAGGGTTTATTGAAAATAAAGATTCTAATTGTTCGTTAAGCTCATTTTTAGATTTAAAAATTTCTTTTTGTTGTGCAAGATTGCTGGCAACACAGTCATCATTAAAACAATCAAGTTGCAACTCGATATCATGATTATTAAATGATTGTTCTAGTTGTCTGAGAACTTTCACTTTTTTGCTGCAAGAACTTCAATCTCTATGAGAGCACCTTTTGGTAAGGCCGGAACTTCAACACAAGAGCGTGCAGGGTAGGGAGTTGTAAAGTATGATTCATAAAGCTCGTTTACTGTTTGAAACTTTCCTAGGTCTGTAAGGAAAATTGTTGTCTTAATTATATGCTCTCTTGTGATTTTTTGAGATTCCAAGAGACCATCAATATTTCTAAGGATTTGCTCAGCTTGTTCTTTAAAGTCACTACTCATTTCACCTGATTCAGGATTAATTCCTATTTGGCCGGAAAAAAAATAGACCCCGTTAAACTCAACTCCTTGAGAGTATGTTCCAACGGCCTTAGGTGCTTTATCAGTGGAAATAATATTTTTTTGAAAACTCATTTTTGCCTCTTTTCAAATTTAGTCATAAACGCTGTTAGGATTGCACTGTTTACAATTTGGTCTATGCTTGAAGTTCTTTGTACAATATTAATTGGCTTTAAAAGTGGAATAAGAATTGGCCCCACAATGTCAGCTTCTTCATCTAATTTCCCCATTAGTTTATAAGCGATATTTGCTGCACTTAGATTGGGGAAAATTAAAACATCGGCACTTGCCTTGAGATTATTGAATGGAAACATAGCATCCATTAAAGTACCATCAACTGCAACATCGGCTTGCATTTCACCTTCGCAAACAAGCTCTGGCTTTTTCTCTTTTGCAATCTTAACGGCGTCGGCCATTTTTTTAGCTTCTGGGTGAAGGTTTGAGCCAAAGTTGGAAAAACTTAAAAAAGCAACTTTTGGGTCTTTTCCAGTAAAGAGTTTATAAAGTTTGGCAGTATCAATGGCCGTATTAGCAACGTCTTCTGCTGTAGGATCAAACTGAACTGTACAATCAGCCAAGAAGAATACTTTATTTTTAAGAACTAAGATAATGATCCCAGCAGCCTTATGTCTTTGAACTGTACCAATAATTTGCATAACAGGTTTAAAGCAGTCAGGGTAACTTTGAGTGGCACCTGTAATCATACCATCTGCCAAGCCTTTTCTTACCATCATTGATGCAAAATAATTTCCTTGTGTCATAAGCTCTGTCGCATGAGTTCTATTTATACCTTTACGCTGTCTTCTTTTATAATAAAAATCTACAAACTCTGGGAACTTCTCATGTTTATTAGGGTTTATAATTTCAACACTTTCAAGTTCCGATAGACTTAACTCTTTAGCTTTTGCTGAAATTTCATTCTCGTCCCCAATAATTATTGGTGTAATTGCACCTTCAGATTGAATTTTGTTAACGGCCTGTAAAATTCGAGCGCTATTACCTTCAGCAAAAACAATTCTAGGTTTTTCACCAGGCTCAAGACTATCTCTTAATGATTTAATATAGGCCTGCCCTTGAGCAAGGCGTGCTTCTAATAATTCAGCATAGTGACCAAAGTCTTCAATTACTTCTCTGGCAACTCCTGTATCACAAGCAGCCTTTGCAACAGCTGGAGCAACTCTTGTTAAAACTCTTTTATCAAATGGTTTTGGAATTAAATAATCTTTTCCAAAGACAAAATCTTGATTTCCGTATGCTCTTTTTACATCTTCAGGGACTTCCTCTCTCGCAAGATTTGCTAGAGCATGAACTGCAGCTAGTTTCATTTCTTCATTTATTTTTCGGGCCTTCACATCAAGAGCACCTCTGAAAATAAATGGAAACCCTAGGACATTATTAACCTGGTTAGGGTAGTCAGAGCGCCCCGTCGCCATAATGGCATCGTCTCTAACTTCCGCCACTTCCTCAGGAGTTATCTCTGGATCAGGGTTGGCCATAGCAAAAATGATAGGATTTTTTGCCATAGATTTTACCATGTCTTTAGTAAGAACACCTTTTGCTGAGCAACCGATAAAGGCGTCAGCATTTTTCATGGCATCTTCTAGAGTTCGTGCATCAGATTCAATGGCAAACTCATCTTTATACTTATTCATGCCTTGTTCGCGGCCTTTATAGATAACTCCTTTTGAATCACACATCAAAAGGTTTTCTCGTTTAACACCTAATTGAAAAAATAGTTTTGCACATGCGATACTTGCAGCACCTGCTCCTGAGTAAACAATCTTAGTTTTTGAGATATCTCTTTTAGTAATTTCGATAGCATTAATAAAAGCAGCAGATGCAATAATTGCAGTTCCGTGTTGATCATCATGAAAGACAGGGATATTCATCTTCTCAACAAGTGCTTTTTCAATTTCAAAACACTCTGGGGCTTTTATATCTTCAAGGTTGATTCCGCCAAATGTGGGCTCAAGTGATTGAACTATATTAACCATTCCCTCAATAGTGGGTTCATTAACCTCTAGATCAAATACATCTATATCAGCGAATTTTTTAAAAAGTACGCCTTTACCTTCCATCACTGGTTTACTAGCTAATGGCCCAATATTTCCAAGCCCTAGAACAGCAGTACCATTAGAAATAACAGCAACTAGATTTCCTTTGGCAGTATACTTAAATACATCAGCTTCATTTTTTGCAATTTCAAGACAAGGAATAGCAACGCCTGGTGAGTAGGCTAGTGATAACTCTCTTGAAGTAAGAGTGGGCTTAGTTGATCTAATTTCAATTTTTCCAGCTCTTCCTCGAGAGTGATATTCCAAAGCCGCTTTATCAAAGGCTGAGAGTTTACGTTCATTACTCATAAATTACTCGCAATTATAATGTTTCCTATAGGTTAATAGGATTTTGCTTAATTTAATAGGGAGCAAACTCTAAGTCTTAAGATATTTGTTTGATAAAAAGAATAGAGAAATCATGATGCCAGTAGTAAGGCAACCTATATAGAGTTCGTCGATGCTGGCCCACGGTTCACCAAGGGGAACCATTCGCCAAAAAGTAATGGTTATAACAGCTGCCAAAGATGTAAAAAGAAATTGATTATCAGATATTCTCTCTTTAAGTAGCACACCAAAAAGAACAGGTAATAATAAACATGCTGAGCTGTAAGAGCCAAGTGTTTTCCAAACAGATTTTACATCACCTTCAAAGTACAGAGCGAGAATGATGGCCAATAGACCAACAAAGAAAACACCTACGGGATAAAGTCTTGGTGATCTGATTCTCTTTGGAAGTAGATCATAAACAAGAGAGCTTGAAGCCACAAAAATATAAGAATCCATAGTAGAAAGAATTGTCGCTGCAATACCAGCTAGAAAAAAACCTCTCAGGCCATTTGGTAATAATTGTAAGGAATAAGTTAAATACGCCTCATTAGCAATAGCATCTGGAATAACTGCTTTTGCATACATCGCTCCAAAAGTTGTACATAAATCAAAAATAAGCCAAATAACCGTAGATAAAATAATTCCTCTCTTGGCGACTTTTTTAGATTTAGCGGCCATACATCTTTGGTAAAAGTTTGGATCTACTAAAGTTGAAAGGGCAATTAAACCCCATACAATTGTTTGGGCCAAAGTGTCTGTTCCTGTGAGGCTAAAATAGCTTTTAGGCAGATTTGATTGAAGATAATCAATTCCACCAAAAGTATAGAACGAGAAAATCATAACAATCACAACGCTTGAGCACATGATTGTAAATTGAACAATATCGGAATAAACCACTGAGCGTAGACCACTCAAAGCAGAATAAGTGACCACAAAGGCTACACCAATGGCCATGGAAGTAAGCATAGGAAGGCCAAAGAGCATTTGAATTAAAGTTCCAAGACTAATGACATAAACAATGGGAACAACATTGAAAAAATTAAATAAAGCAGCTAGCTTTTGAGATTTTGGCCCAAAGATAGAGCCTACTAATTCAGCGAGTGTGAAGTTATTTTTAATATCAATTTTATCTAAAACATAAAAAGCAAAAATGAGATAAGTAATATACCAAAAAACACCTTGAATAATAAAATTATAGATACCTTTTTCAAAGGCAATAGCAGTGACACCAAAAATTCCACCATACCAAGTTGCTACAAGTGTCGCTATAAACATTGGTAGAGTTAAAGAGCGACCCATAACTAAAATTTCTAGAAAACTATCAGAGTTTGAATTTTTTTTCTTATATTCTCCATAGCAAATACTAGCAATGGTAAGAAATAGAATCCCAACAAAGACAACCCAGTCCCAATGGTTTAGGCTCCAAGGAATAACAATATGTGTTTGCATAAAACAATCTTATTGGAAAAAACAGTGTAGGGCAAAATGATCTTAAGACCTCAAAGGAATATACCGACAAGGTAGATGTGTATGTGTGGGGTTCAAAATGAGACTTAGCTTCCTTCTTATTCCGACAATTCTAGTTTTAGTTGCTTCATGTAGCGACTCCTATGTAATGGGTGTCAAAATCTACAAAAGTGGACAATGTGTGAGAGAAGTTAATAAAACCTACGCAAGTAGTGCCAGAAGTGATGACAAATTTTATAGGATTGATTCTGTTAGAGGTCATGATTATTCTTTATCAATTTTCTATGACAATCAAAACCGTTGGGTTGATATTAGAGACCGACATGTTACCTATTTTAAGCCATCTAGAAATTTTGATTATGTTGTGGATACTTGTCCAGGCAAGTTCGAGGTTGATCGTGGGATTGCCAATAAGGTCAAAAAAATCGATGTAAATGTCCAAAAATAGCCAGAATTAAGGACCCTTTCCTTGATAGTCATTGTCAATTTCTTCGATCTAATATAAGTTTCACCTTCAACTTATTGAAATAATGAGAGAGTGCATTGTCTGCTGTTGAACTCGATACTAATTCCAAGCTTTATAAATTACGCCATTCCTTGGCACATATTCTTGCGCAAGCTGTGTTGCAAATTCGACCTGGCTCAAAGCTTGGTTTTGGACCAGCGATCAGTGATGGCTTTTATTACGACTTTATTTTAAGTGAGCCAATTGAGCCTACTGATTTTAAAGAGATTGAAAAAAGAATGAAAAAAATCATCGCTCAAAATCAACAATTTGAGTATGAAGACCTTGCTTATGATGAAGCTATGTCTCGCTTAGAAAAAATGGGCGAACCTTATAAAAGAGAATATGCACAAGAGCTTTTCAAAAAACATGATCTTAAAGCTCTTCGCTTTTATACCAATGGTGGCTTTGTCGATATGTGTGAAGGTCCTCATATTGAAAATACGAAAGAGATTCCCAAAGGAGTTTTTAAGATCAGGGGCGTTGCAGGTGCTTATTGGCGAGCCGATTCAGATAATATGATGATGACGAGAATTTATGCTTATGCTTTTGAGACAAAAGACGAGCTTGAATCATATGTTAAGGCCAAAGAAGAAGCACTAAAACGTGATCATAAAAAACTTGGTAAAGAATTAGAAATTTTTCACATTGATGAGACTATTGGAAAAGGTTTACCTTTATGGCTTCCAAATGGAACTGTTATTAGAGACCAGCTTGAAGAGTATATGAAAGAGCTGGAATTTAAAGATGGGTACCAGCGAGTTGCTACTCCTCATATAACCAAAACAGATCTCTATTACCAAACTGGGCATCTTCCTTATTACAAAGAAGGTATTTTCCCTGCAATGGAAATTACAGAAGAGACTGAATCAGGTGAAATGGTAAAGGAAGCTTATTGTTTAAAGCCTATGAATTGTCCTCACCATCATAAAATCTTTGGTTCTCGCCCAAGATCTTATAGGGAGCTTCCAATTCGTTTAGCTGAGTATGGACAAGTTTATCGTTATGAGGATAGTGGTTCAGTTAGCGGACTTTTGCGTGTTCGTGGTATGTCCATGAATGATGCTCATATCTATTGTACAGCGGAGCAAACTAAAGACGAGTTTTTAAAAGTTATGCGTATGCATGAAACTTTATATGCCACTCTTGGTTTAACTGATTATATAATGCGATTTTCCACTTGGGACCCAGAAGATCCTAAGGGCAAAGACAAGTATATCGATGATCCTAAAGGCTGGGAGCTTGCCCAGGACTTTGTTCGCGAGGCGATGGTTGAGTCGGGGCTACCTTTTAAAGAAGTAAAAGGCGAGGCTGCTTTTTATGGACCTAAGATTGATTTTCAATTTAAAACTGTGACAGGAAGAGAAGAAACAGCATCAACAAATCAGCTTGATTTTGGAATTGCTCCAAGGTTGAATCTCCTTTATAAGGGAACTGACGGAAAAGAGCATCATCCATATATTATTCATAGAGCTCCAGCAGGAACTCACGAGAGATTTGTTGCTTTTTTAATTGAACATTTTGCAGGAGCGTTTCCTATTTGGTTATCTCCAGTACAGGTTAAGATTATTTGCGTCAGTGAGAAATTCCAAGAATATGGTCAAAGGGTTGTTGACGAGTTGAGAGCACAATATATTAGGGCCTAATATGATAATGGTGAAGATTCATTAAATAAAAAACTAAGAACTAATACAAAAAATCGTATTAGG